>NZ_JBKFAV010000029.1:0-82836 GCF_053345825.1 Methylobacterium sp. C33D | reverse complement strand
GCCGGCGCGCAGGCCCGGCGCCGCGGCATCCTCACCCACGCCCTGCTGCAGCACCTGCCCCGGGTCGAGCCGGACCGCCGGGAGACGGCCGGGCGCGCCTTCGTGCGGGCCCGGGCGCCCGGGCTGCCGCGCGCGGCCGCGCCCGCGATCGTCCGGTCGGTCCTCCGGATCGTCGACGCCCCGGAGCTGGCGCCGCTCTTCGCCCCCGACGCCCGCGCCGAGGTGGCGCTGTCGGGGCGCGTGCGGGCCGGCGGGACGGACAGGATGGTTCAGGGCCGCGTCGACCGCCTCGCCGTGACGGCGGACGCGGTGCATCTCACCGACTTCAAGACCGGCCGCCCGCCCGAGCCGGGCGCGCCGCTGCCCGAGGCGGAGGCGGGCCAGATCGCCCTCTACGCGCGCCTCCTCGCGCAGATCTACCCGGGCCGGACGATCCGGCCGGTCCTCGTCTGGACCTCGGGCCCGGTGATCCGCGCCCTGACCCCCGGCGACGTGACCGCGGCCCTGGAGCGGATCGGCATCGAGGCGTGACGCGCCGCGCAGGCCGGGCGCCCGGGGACCGTCCGGCGCGGCGCGCCGATTCACCCGGCGAACCGTGCGTCGCCCGCGCCGCGGCCCACACCCGGAGGCCGGACTTCTTGACCGGGCGCCGGGCCGTCGCCAATTCTGACCGGACCGCGCGGGCCTCTGCCCGTTCGACGCCGCCCGAGGGGCGGCGGATTCCGAAAGGTGACGTTATGGCGACGGTGAAAGTGACCGACGCGAGCTTCGAGCAGGACGTTCTCAAGTCCGCCGAGCCCGTCGTGGTGGATTTCTGGGCGGAGTGGTGCGGCCCGTGCCGTCAGATCGGCCCGGCCCTCGAGGAGATCGCGACCGACCTGCAGGGCAAGGTGAAGATCGCCAAGGTCAACGTCGACGAGAACCCGCAGATCGCCGCCCAGTACGGCATCCGCTCGATCCCGACGCTGCTGCTCTTCAAGAACGGCGAGCGCGTGGACCAGAAGGTCGGCGCCGCCCCGAAGGGCGACCTGTCGCGCTGGATCGGCGCCCAGACCGCCTGAACCGGCCGCACGGCTCCGAACGACAAAAAGAAAGCCCGGCCGCGAGGCCGGGCTTTCTCGGTTTCGAGCCCAAGTTTTTTTGAGGGATCCCGGTTCGTGCCGGGATCCCGTATCCCGTCTTAGTACGAGCCGAACTTGTAGTTCAGGCCGGCGCGGACGACGGCGAAGGCGTTCTCGTTCCGGCTGGCGCCGGCGAGCGTGTACACCGGCACCAGGCCGACGGGGGAGATAGCGGCACCGACCAGCGGGAGCTGGGCGCGGCCGTTGTTGTTGTCGAGGTTCACGTACAGACCTTCCACCTTCAGCGTCACGGCCGAGGAGCGGAAGAAGTTCAGGAACGAGTCGGTGGGCAGGGCGTACTCGACACCGCCGCCGACGGTCCAGCCGGTCTTGAAGTCGTTCCGGCGGCCAGCGAAGTTCTGCAGGCCGACGCGGGCGCCGTCATCCGTGCCGGTGGCGTAGGCGAAACCGCCGGTGGCGTACACCAGGGTGCGGTCGAAGGCGTAACCGAGACGACCGCGGACGGTGCCGAAGAAGTCGATGGTGTTGAGCGTGCCGTTGACCGGGATGAAGCCCGGGTTGATCGCCACGGCGTTGGTGGCGAAGCGGGCGCGACGGCCGAAGTCGAGGTACTGGGCGTCGGCCTCGACGCCGAACACGGCGCCGTTGCCCGGGGTCAGCTGCCAGTTGTAGCCGACCTGGCCACCGCCCGAGAAACCTTCGCGGCTGTCGTTGCTGTAGATCAGCGACGAGCCGTTCGGCGCCAGGGCCTGGTAGGGGACGAGACCGCCCGGCACCAGAGCGACCGGGTTACCGGGGGTCTGGACGAAGCCGCGGGTGGAGTTGCTGCTGGCGTCGAACGCGTAGCCGGCGTTGATACCGAAGTAGGCGCCGGTCCAAGTGAACACCGGAACGGGGGTGAACACCGGCGGCGGCGCGGCGCGGCGCGGCAGGTCGGCGGCCGAAGCGGCGGCCGTGAGCGCGGTGAACGCCGCGAGAGAGGTGAGAAGCTTCTTCATTACTGTGATCCCCAGCATAAGCCCGATCGAGGGGGAAATTATGCGATCGGGCCCCGCGAGGATGTAGCTTAGCTGCCACAGCGGGAGGAAAGCGTGGCCGTGCGCGGGTCTCCATCCGGGCGATTGCGGCGATTCGACGGATTTTCGAATGCAAAATCCGGATTTCGCAGGTCTCAGCCGTGCCGGCCACTGGATACAGCGGCCGCCCGCGGGACTTCCCGACTGCGGACGACTCAGACCGGCGGCGTGTCGTTGGCGGCGAGAACCATGCCGGCCAAGTAGAGCGAGCCGCAGATCAGGATTCGCGGGGGACGCTCGAAGGCGATGTCCCGCACCAGGGCGAGGGCCGCCTCGATGCTCGGCGCCGCGTAGGTCGAGAGGCCGACCTCCTCGCCGATCCGGGCGACCTCCTCGGCCGGGCGCGCGGCCATGGTCCCGGTGATCGGGACCGCGACGAGGGCCCGGGCCAGGCCCACGAAGTTGCGCAGGAACCCGTCGGCGTCCTTGGTGCCGAGCAGGCCGACCACGAGGACGAGCGGCACGTCGCTCTTCTCGCCGAGATCCGCCATGGCGGCCGCGAGGATCCGGCCGCCGTCGATGTTGTGGCCGCCGTCGAGCCACAGCTCGGTGCCGGGATCGAGCTGGGCCGCCAGGCGCCCGCGCCCGAGGCGCTGCAGCCGGCCCGGCCACTCGACCTCGGTCAGTCCCCGCTCCAGGGCCGCCGTCCCGATGTCGCCGAACCCGGCGGCGCGCAGCGCGGTGATCGCCGTCCCGGCGTTGACCAGCTGGTGGCGCCCGGCGAGGCGCGGCCGCGGGAGGTCGAACAGGTCGGTCTCGTCCTGGTAGACGAGCCGGCCGCGCTCCTCGTGCACGGAGAAGTCCTGGTTGCCCACCAGAACGGGCCCGGCCCCGACGGCTTCCGCGCGCCGGCAGAGGACGGCGTCGGCCTCGGCGTAGTCCTGGGCGGCGATCACCGCCGGGCAGCCGCGCTTGAAGATCCCGGCCTTCTCGGTCGCGACCGATTCGACGGTGTCGCCGAGATACTCGGCGTGGTCGCGGCCGATCGGCGTCACCACCGCGCAGGCCGGCCGGTCGATGACGTTGGTGGCGTCGAGGCGGCCGCCGAGACCGACCTCCAGGAGCAGCACGTCGGCCGGGCTCTCCGCGAAGAGCAGGAACGCCGCGGCCGTGGTGATCTCGAACATCGTGATCGGCTCGCCGGCATTGGCGCTCTCGCAGCGCGCGAAGGCGTCGGCCAGACGATCCTCGTCCACGAAGTGGCCGCCGCCGATCCCGCCGATGCGCATCCGCTCGTGGAAGCGGACGAGGTGCGGGGAGGTGTAGACGTGGGCGGCCAGCCCTCCGGCCTCCAGGATCGACCGCATGAACGCGATGGTCGAGCCCTTGCCGTTGGTGCCGGCCACGTGGATCACCGGCGGCAGGCGGCGCTCGGGATGGTTGAGCCGCGCGAGCAGACGCTGGATCCGGCCCAGCGACAGGTCGATGGTGCGGGGGTGGAGCGCCAGGAAGCGCGCCATCAGGGCGTCGGACGAGGCCATCGCCGGGCTCAGGCCGCCTCGGAGGCCGCGGCCGGCGCGGCGGCCCGGGACACGTTGGTCAGGAGGCTGCAGAGACGCGTGATCGTCTCCTTGAGCTGGTGCCGGTGGACCACCTGATCGACCATGCCGTGCTCGCGCAGGTACTCCGCCCGCTGGAAGCCGTCCGGCAGCTTCTCGCGGATCGTCTGCTCGATCACCCGCGGTCCCGCGAAGCAGATCAGGGCGCCGGGCTCGGCGAGGTGGACGTCGCCCAGCATCGCGTAGGAGGCGGTGACGCCGCCCGTGGTCGGGTTCGTCAGCACCACGATGTAGGGGAGCCGCGCCGCGTTGAGCCGGCGCACCGCCACGGTGGTCCGCGGCATCTGCATCAGCGACAGGATCCCCTCCTGCATGCGCGCGCCGCCGGAGGCCGCGAACAGCACGTAGGGCGTGCGCTTCTCCAGAGCCGTCTCGGCGCCGCGCACGAAGGCCTCGCCCGCCGCCATGCCCAGCGACCCGGCCATGAAGCCGAATTCCTGCGCGGCCAGCGTCATCGGCAGGCCGCCGACCCGTCCGAAGCCGATCTTGAACGCGTCCTGCAGGCCGGTCTTGGCCCGGGCCTCCTTGAGCCGGTCGACGTAGCGCTTCTCGTCGCGGAACTTCAGCGGGTCGGTGGTGACCTCGGGCAGGGCCACGTCGATCCACGTGCCCTCGTCGAACATCATCTTCAGGCGCGCCTGGGCGCCCATCTTCAGGTGATGCTCGGAGCCGGGAATGACCCAGTGATTGGCCTCCACCTCCTTGTGGAACACCATCTGCCCGGTGTCCGGGCACTTGACCCAGAGGTTCTCGGGCGTCTCGCGCTTGAACAAGGTCTTGATCCGGGGGCGCACCACCTCCGAGATCCAGTTCATCGGTTCGACCATCGACTCGCGTCCGTCCGCTTCAAGCCCGCGCAGATATCAGGTGCGGCACGCTCCGCCGCCAGGGGTGCCCGATCGGCCGGTCAGGCGGCCTGCCCGACGCCCGATCCCCGCACGCCCGCGGCGAGTTCGCGCACCAGCTCCGTCACCGCCCCGACGCTCCCGGCCTGCGGCCGGCCCTCGCCGTCGAGGGAGCGCACCAGGGCGTCCACGAGCGCGGAGCCGACCACGACGCCGTCGGCGCCCTTGGCGATCGCCGCCGCGTGGGCGCCGGTCTTGACGCCGAAGCCCACAACGACGGGCAGCTCGGTGTGGCGCCGGATGCGGGCGACCGCCTCGGAGACCTTGCCGAAATCCGGCGTCGCCGTCCCGGTGATGCCGGTGATCGACACGTAGTAGACGAAGCCCGCCGTGTTCGCGAGGACGGCCGGCAGGCGCCGCTCGTCGGTGGTCGGCGTGGCGAGTCGGATGAAGGCGAGGCCCTTGCCGAGGGCCGGCAGGCACAGCTCGGAATCCTCCTCGGGCGGCAGATCGACGACGATCAGCCCGTCGACGCCGGCCGCCACCGCGTCGTCGAGGAAGCGGTCGACGCCGTAGGTGTGGATCGGGTTGTAGTAGCCCATCAGCACGACGGGCGTCGTGTCGTTGCCGGCGCGGAAGCGGCGCACGAGGTCGAGGGTGCCCGACACGGTCTGGCCCGCCTTGAGCGCCCGCAGGCCGGCCGCCTGGATCGCCGGGCCGTCCGCCATCGGGTCGGTGAACGGCAGGCCGAATTCCAGGATGTCGGCACCGGCGCCCGGCAGCGCCTCGAGGACCTGCAGCGAGGTCTCGGGATCTGGATCGCCGGACATCACGTAGGTGACGAGGACGGACCGGTTCTCCGCGCGGGCGCGGGCGAAAGTTGCGTCGATGCGGCTCGGCATGGTCGGTCGATATTCGCTTCTGGAGGGCCGCCGACGGCCCGGGGTTGCACCCGCGCTACACCAAAGGCACCGGCCCGTGAAGCGGGTGGCCGTCCCGCGGCCGCGGCCGGAGGCGGCCCCGGGGGCCCGGCCGCCGGCGAGACGCGGCCATGCGCGCGCGCCGGTTGCCGGGACGGCGGCGCCGGCCTAGCCCTCGCCCATGCCCGAGTCAGCCCTCCCGCCGCGCCTTCCGTCGCGCCCTATGGCCGCGCTCCTGTTCGACATGGACGGGACGATCATCAGCTCCATCGCCTCCGCGGAGCGGATCTGGTCGCGCTGGGCGGAGGCGCACGGCCTCGACGTGGCGTCCTTCCTGCCGACGATCCACGGCGTGCAATCGGTCGAGACAATCCGGCGGCTGAACCTGCCGGGCGTCGATCCCGCGGCCGAGGCCGCCGCGATCACCGAGGCCGAGATGACCGATGTCGACGACATCGTCGCGATCCCGGGGGCGCGGGCCTTCCTGGAGGCGCTGCCGCGCCACCGCTGGGCGATCGTCACCTCGGCGCCCCGCCGGCTGGCGGAGCGCCGCCTCGCGGCGGCCGGCATGCCGACCCCCGACCTGCTAGTGGCCGCCGAGGACGCGGCGCGGGGCAAGCCGGCGCCGGACTGCTTCCTGCTGGCGGCCGAGCGCCTCGGCGTCGCCGCGTCGGACTGCCTCGTATTCGAGGACGCCCCGGCCGGGATCCGGGCGGCCGAGGCCGCGGACGCGGCCGTCGTGGTCGTCACCGCGACCCATCCCGAGCCGGTGAGGACCCGCCACCCGGCGATCGCGGACTATACCGGGCTGCGCGTCACGGCCGAGCCGGCGGGGATCCGGGTGACGCGGATCGCCTGACGATCCCCCCGCCCCTCTCCCGCCGCCGGCCGGCGCCGGCGATCCGCACGGTCCGGGCCGGCACCGCCCGGATCCGGCCGGATCCGGCCGCGGCGGGGCGTTGACTTTCCCTTCTGGCGGCGCGGCTCTATCCGGTACGGATCCGCGGGGGCAGGAGCAGCGCGCGTATGACCGAGCCCGACGGCGTGCCGCCGCACCTCTTCGAGACCGCCGAGGGCCGCCGGCTCGTGGCGGCCCGCTCCGATCCGGCGTGGCGCCGCTGGGGGCCGTATCTCAGCGACCGGCAATGGGGCACGGTGCGGGAGGATTACAGCCCGAAGGGCGACGCCTGGGATTACCTGCCCCACGACCATGCCCGGTCCCGGGCCTATCGCTGGGGCGAGGACGGGATCGGCGGCTTCGGCGACCGCCACCTGAACTGGTGCCTGTCGCTCGCCCTGTGGAACGGGCGGGACGCGATCCTGAAGGAGCGGCTGTTCGGCCTGACCAACCAGGAGGGCAACCACGGCGAGGACGTCAAGGAACTATACTATTACCTCGACGGGATCCCGACCCACGCCTACATGCGGATGCTGTACAAGTACCCGCAGGCCGCCTTCCCGTACGCGCGCCTGGTCGAGGAGAACGCGCGGCGCGGCCTCGACGACCCGGAATTCGAGCTCCTCGACACCGGTCTGTTCGACGCGGGGCGCTACTTCGACGTCGAGATCGCCTACGCCAAGGCCGCGCCCGACGACATCCTGATGCGGGTCACCGCGACCAATCGCGGCCCGGACGCCGCCGACCTGACGCTGCTGCCGCAGCTCTGGGCGCGCAACACGTGGTCGTGGAAGCAGGGCACGCCGAAGCCGGAACTGGTGGCCGGCTCGGAGGGCTCGGTCTGGGCGCGCCATCCCGAGATGCCGACCTTCCGCTTCTTCGCCGAGGGCGCGGGCGAGCTGCTGTTCACCGAGAACGAGACCAACACGCACCGGCTGTTCGGCAGCGGCCCGGAAGGGGGCTTCTACAAGGACGGCATCGACCGCCGCGTCGTGGGCGGCGACCCGGCCGCCGTCAACGCCCTGTCGGGCACCAAGTGCGCCGCCCGCTACGATCTCCGTCTCGGCCCGGGCGAGACGCGGAGCCTGCGCCTGCGCCTGCGCGCCGAGGCCGCGCCGGGTGCGCCCTTCGCGGATTTCGACGCGGTCTTCGCCGCCCGCGCGGCGGAGGCCGACGACTTCTACGGGGCGCTCCAGGCGCCGATCGCCGACCCCGAGATGCGGCGCGTGCAGCGCCAGGCGCTCGCCGGCATGCTCTGGTCGAAGCAGCTCTACCATTACGACGTGCGCGAGTGGCTCGCCGGCGACCCGGCGCAGCCCGCGCCGGCGCCGGAGCGGCGGAACGGCCGCAACAGCGACTGGGCACACCTGCGCGCCAACGATATCATCTCGATGCCGGATGCCTGGGAGTACCCCTGGTTCGCCTCCTGGGATCTCGCTCTCCAGGCGATCGTGTTCGGGCTCATCGATCCCGACTTCGCCAAGAACCAGCTCCTGCTCCTGGTCGACGAGGCCTACACCCACCCGAACGCCGCGCTGCCGGCCTACGAATGGGGCTTCGGGGACGCCAACCCGCCGGTCCACGCGCTGGCCGCCTGGCGGGTGTTCGAGCTGGACCGGGCGCTCACCGGCGAGCCGGACCACGCCTTCCTCAAGCGGATCTTCAACAAGCTGACCCTCAATTTCACGTGGTGGGTGAACCGCAAGGATTCCGACGACCGCAACCTGTTCCAGGGCGGCTTCCTGGGCCTCGACAACATCGGCATCTTCGACCGGTCGAAGCCGGTGGGCGACGGCGCCACGCTGACGCAGTCCGACGCGACCGCCTGGATGGCGACCTACGCGCTGAACCTGATGCGGATCGCCATCGAATTGGCGCTCGACGACCCGACCTTCGAGGACATGGCGGAGAAGTTCTTCGAGCACTTCCTCCTCATCGCCGGCGCCACCGGCGCGGGCGTGTGGGACGAGCCGGACGGCTTCTTCTACGACGTGATCGAGACCCGCGACGGGCAGCGCCTCCCGATCCGCGCCCGGACCATGGTCGGCCTGATCCCGATCTTCGCGGTGGCGGTGATCAACGAGTGCGACCTCGCGCGGCTGCCCTCCCTGCGCCGCCGGATGGTGTTCTTCCTCAAGAACCGCCCGGACCTCGCGACGCTGGTCTCGCGCTGGAACGAGCCCGGCGAGGGCCAGACGGCGCTGCTGTCGCTGCTGCGCGGGCACCGGCTGAAGGCCCTGCTCCACCGCGCCCTCGACCCGAACGAATTCCTGTCGGATTACGGGCTGCGCGCCGTGTCCCGCGTCTACGCGGACCGGCCGTTCTGCTTCGCGTGGGACGGGCGTGACCTGGGGCTCGCCTACGAGCCGGCCGAGTCGCGCTCGCGGCTGTTCGGCGGCAACTCGAACTGGCGGGGACCGGTCTGGATGCCGGTCAACTACCTGCTCATCGCAGGGCTGAACCGCTTCCACGACTATTACGGCCCGGATTTCCGGGTCGAGGCGCCGACCGGATCGGGCCGGACATACGCGCTCCGCGAGATCGCGGCACACCTGTCACGGCGCCTGATCAGCCTCTCGACCCGGGGGCCGGACGGGCGCAGGCCGGTCTACGGCGACAGCCGGATCGAGCAGGACGATCCGCATTTCCGCGACCACGTCCTGTTCTACGAGTACTATCACGGGGACAGCGGCCGCGGGGTCGGCGCGTCGCACCAGACCGGGTGGTCGGGGCTCGTGGCCCTGCTCATCCAGGAAGTGGCGACCGCCGCCGCCGAGGCGAGGGATCCGGGCTGGCCGTGAGGATGGGTCGCCGGCCGCGCGCGCCGGCGACCGCTGTCCCGTTACTCCGCGGCCTGCTGCATCCGGAGGCGCTGCCCTTGGCCGATCTGCCGCGAGATCGTCGAGCGGCGCGCGCTGTAGACCGCCGAGACCAGCGGGTAATCGACGGGCAGGCCCCATTTGGCCTTGTAGGCCTCGGGCGTGAGGCCGCGCATCGTGAGGTGCCGGCGCAGGGCCTTGTAGGGCTTGCCGTCCTCGAAGCTGATCAGCGTGTCGGGCCGGATCGAGGCCCGGATCTGCGCCTCGGTCGGCCGCCGGACCTGCGGCTCCGCCGGCTGGTCCAGGGCGGTGATCGAGCGGTGTACCTCGGAGAGCAGGTCGGGCAGCGTTCCCGCCGGAACACTGTTGCGCGTGACGTAGGCGCTCAGGATCTTTGCGGCGAGTTCGACGCTCGGCGATGTCATCTGCATGGTCGTCACCTCGATTCTATGTGTTTCGGATGTGGCTCTCGTCGGTTTCCGTCGGGCTCTTCGCCGCCGACGGCCGGTACATGTCCCTGAGACGTTCTCGGCCTCGGCCGGAGGCGGCGGATGGCCTCATTATGCGCCAGTCAGCCGTCGCTACAACCGAGCCGCGCATTTATCGCGCCGATATTTCTACTTAGGATTGAGATTTAGGGTCAACGACGAATCAACGGACGCGTCGTTGTTCCGGCTCCAGTGCGGTATTGAGGACTCACCTGCCCATCCGGGCGCGAAGGAGAACGCGAACACATGGAGGCCCTGGTCGTCGGAGCCGGCGTCGTCGGGCTCGCCGTCGGGCGGGCGCTCGCGCTGCGCGGGCACGCCGTCATCGTGGCGGAAGCCGAGGACGCCTTCGGAACGGGTGTCTCGTCCCGCAGCTCGGAAGTGATCCACGCCGGCATGTACTACCCGAGTGGATCAGAGCGCGCGCATCACTGCGTCGAGGGCGCCCGCCGATTATACAACTTTTGCGCGAGTCATGGCGTCCCGCATCGCGCGTGCGGCAAGCTGATCGTCGCGTCCGACGACGCGGAAGCCGAGAAGATCGCGGCGATCCGCCGCCAGGGCGAGGCCAACGGCGTCCCCGGCCTCGAACTCCTCGACGGGAACGCCGCGCGGCGCCTGGAGCCGCATCTCGCCTGCACCGTGGCGCTGCACTCGCCGCGCACCGGCGTCGTGGACAGCCACGCGCTGATGCTCGCCCTGCTCGGCGAGATCGAGGATCGCGGCGGCGCGCTCGCCCTGCGCACCCCGGTCGAGGACCTGACGCGGCGGGCCGGCCAGTGGCAGGCCGCGTTCGGGGGCGCCGAGCCCGGCACGATGGCCTTCGACGCGGTGGTCAACGCCGCGAGTTTCGGCGCGCCGGCCCTGGCCGCCCGCACGGAGGGCTACCCGGCCGAGCGCGTCCCGACGCTGCGCCTCGCCCGCGGCAACTACTTCGGCTGCACCGGCAAGCCGGCCTTCTCGCGGCTGATCTACCCGGCGCCGCGGATCGACGGCGGCCTCGGCATCCACCTCACCATCGACCTCGCCGGCCGCACCCGCTTCGGGCCCGACGTGGAGTGGGTCGACGGGTTCGACTACCGGGTCGATCCCGGGCGCGCCGAGGCCTTCTACGGCGCGATCCGGCGCTACTGGCCCGGCCTGCCCGACGGGGCGCTGTACCCGGACTACGCGGGCCTGCGGCCGAAGCTGACCGGGCCGGGCGAGGCGGCGGCCGATTTCCGGATCGACGGGCCAGCCGAGCACGGTCTCCAGGGGATCGTGCACCTGTTCGGGATCGAGAGCCCGGGCCTGACCGCCAGCCTGTCACTCGCCGAGGCCGTGGCCGACCGGCTGGACGCCTGAGGCCTCAGAACAGCAGGTGCAGCGCCAGGGGCGCGAGGATCGCCGTCAGGAAGGCGTTGAGCCCCATGGCGATGCCCGCGAAGGTGCCGGCAACCTCGCTGACCTGGAAGGCGCGGGCCGTCCCGATGCCGTGGGCCGCGAGCCCGGCCGCGAAGCCGCGGGCGCGCATGTCGCGGATCCGCAGGAGGTTCATCATCGGCGTCACGAGGATCGCCCCGATGATGCCGGTGAGGATCACCAGGATGGCCGTGAGCGTCGGGTCGCCGCCGAGCGCCTCGGCGATGCCCATGGCCACGCCCGAGGTGACGGATTTCGGCGCCAGCGACACGAGGATCGGCTGCGGGATGTCGAGGAGCCGCGCGAGGCCGATCACCACTGCCAGGGTGGTGGCCGAGCCGGCGGCGAGGGCCGCGAGCATCGGCGCGAGGGCGCGCAGGACGGTCGCCCGCCGCTCGTAGAGCGGCATCGCCAGCACCACGGTGGCGGGCCCGAGCAGGAAGTGGACGAACTGCGCGCCCTCGAAATAGGCCCCGTAGGGCGTGCCGGTGATGGCAAGGACCGCCCCGACCAGGACGACCGTGATGAGGACGGGGTTGGCGATCGGGTGCCGGCCGGTCGCGGCGGCGACCCGGTCCGCCAGGACGTAGGCGGTCAGCGTCACCGTCAGCCACAGGAGCGGCGTCTTGGCGAGGTAGACCCAGAGCGAGAAGTCGCCGCCCACCCGTCAGGGCTCCCCGTCGGTCCCGCGCCGCTCGACCAGCGCGGCGACGGCGCGGAACACCAGGACGGTGACCAGCAGCGACAGGGCGGTCGAGACGACCAGCACCAGGGCCAGCTTGGCGCCCTGCGCCCGCAGCAGGTCGAGACGGCCGACGACGCCGACGCCCGCGGGGACGAACAGGAGCGACAGGTTCATCAGCAGCCCGCGCGCGGTCGTCTCGAGCGTCCCGTCGGTCAGCGGCTTCGGCAGCACGCGCGGCAGGCCGAGGCGGGCGCTGTCGCGCAGCAACAGGAACGCGAACATCAGGCCCATGCCGATCACAGGGCCTGGGATCGGAACGCCAGCCCCGCGCGCGAGGGCTTCGCCCATGAGCTGGGCGAGCAGGATCAAGGCCAGACTGGCGATCATCGCGGGCGGCCGGGGCTACGCGGCCGCGACGCCCTGCTGTTCGCTGCGCCGGGCCGCCGCGATGGCGGCCTCGTCGAAGCCGAGCAGGCGGCCGAGGCGTTCGACAAGGGCTTCCTCGAACTCGTCGACGTGGCCGTCCGCGGCGGCGACCGACCACGCCATGGTCAGCAGTTCCTCGCGCTCGGACCGGTCGGCCTCATGCGGGATCATCTCGACGAGGCTCGCCACGTCGCGCACCTCCGAATCCATGGCGGCGGCGCGCTCGATCAGCACCCGCGCCGCGTCAGGGCCGTCGGCGTAGTGTCCCTGCACGAGGCGCGAGAGGCGCTCGCTCTCGGCCGGCGCCAGGATGCCGTCGACGCGCGCGACGTGGACGAGGAGCGCGGTGGCCGCGAGATGCGTCTCGTCCACGGCCTCCTGCGTGCCGACGCCGAGAGCCTCAGCGGCGTAGGCGCGCAGGCGTGCGATCAGGGACATGGCGGCTCCGGGGGATCGTGCACCGCAACAGTTCGGGCCCCGGCGGCGCGCCGTCAAGCACGCCGCCACACGTCGCGCCGGACCGTGGCTCGGTTGCATCGCCGGCGCGGCGCTCAACGGCGCGCTGCTGCCTCCGCCCCCGTCACCAGCGGCGCGAGGATCGCCTCGGCCGCCCGGACCGTCACCGGCCCGGCCCCGGCGGGTGTGCCGGCCCGGAAGGGCGGCGCGGGGGCGTACTCGGCGACGAGCTGCGCGGTGCGGGCGTAGGCATCCCCGCGCAGACGCGCCGCGAGCGCCAGCCCGAAATCGAGCCCCGCCGAGACCCCGGCGGCGGTGGCGCGGTTGCGGTCGAAGACGACGCGCTCCGCCACCGGCCGGGCGCCGAGAAGCGGCAGCACCGCGTCGCGCACGCTCCAGTGCGACGTCGCGCGGTAGCCCCGCAGGAGGCCCGCCGCCCCGAGGATCAGCGAGCCGGTGCAGACGCTGGCGATCCAGCCGGCCCGGGCAGCGCGGTCGCGCAGGAAGGCCAGCAGCGCCGGGTTACCCATCTGGGCGGGCGTGCCGTCGCCCCCGGGCACGAACAGGACGTCGAGATCCGTCGGGCAGGTCGCGAAGCCGTGTGTCGCCACCAGGACCAGGCCGGTGTCGCTCGTCACCGGCCCGGCCTCCGCGCCGACAAGGTGGAGGCTGCCGGGCGCGAGACCGGCGAGGAATGTCTGCGGCCCCACGAGATCGAGCGCGGTCAGGCCCGGATAGACCAGCATGGCGATCCGGACGGGGCGTTCCGGAGGGACCGGTGCCGGCGCGCAGGCGGTGGCGGCCACGGCCGGACGGAGCGGCGCGACCAGCGCGGCGGCGAGCGCGGCGGCGGCGAGATCGCGGCGGCGGACCTCCGGCGCGGTCCCGGGTGAAATCGCGGGCGCGGTCACGGGCGCGCCGGGTGGATCACAGCGCCCAGGCCGCGTCGCGATAGGCGCTGTCCCAGAACTGCCACTCGAGCCGGGTAGCCTGGGTGAAGGCCCGGTGCATCCGCGCGCGCTCGGCCTCCGAGGCGTCCCGCGCCGCCCGGTCGGTGGCGGCGATCATGGCGGCGACCGCCGCGGCGAAATCGTCGCCCGCGTAGGTGTCGATCCAGGCGCGGTACGGATTATCGGGCGCCGCGCGGGCGAAGATGTCGTCGCCGACCGCCTTGTAGATCCAGAAGCAGGGCAGCAGGGCCGCGCAGAGGACCGCGTAGGGCTCGGCGTAGGCGGTGGCCGTGAGGTAACTGACGTAGTGGTCGCAGGCCGGCGTCAGGGCCGTGGCCGCGAAGGTGTCCGGCCCGATGCCGTAGTCGCGGAAGAAGCCGCCGTGGAGGGCGCGCTCGACAACGATCGCCTCCTGCGCGGCGGCGGAGAACTGCACGATCGTGTCCGGATCCGGCGCCTTCGCGGCGGCGAGGCTCAGCGCCCGGCCGAAGCCGATCAGGTAGTGCGCGTCCTGCACGATGTAGTGCCGGAACCGGTCCTGCGGCAGCGTGCCGGCGGCGAGCTCGGCGTTGAACGGCATCGACCGGATGGTCTCGTAGGCGGCGGCGTTGCGCGCCCAGGCCTCCTGGGAGAAGGCGTCGTCAGGTCCGGGGGATGCCACGGCCTAGCCCTGCCGCTGCGCGTGGGTGACGGCGACGTGGATCAGCTCGGCGAGGGTGCGCACGCCGAGCTTCTGGCGCATCTGCGAGCAGGCGTTCGTCACGGTCTTGTAGCTGACCGACAGGTCGGCCGCGATGGCCCCGTAGGAGCGGCCCTGCGCGAGGCGCGCCAGGATCTGCTGCTCGCGGGGGGTCAGCTGCGATTCCGGCGCGCGGCGGGCGTCAGCGCGCAGCATCGCCACCTCGGTGGCGAGCCGCCGGTCGAGATAGACCTCGCCGACGCGGACCTTGGCGAAGGCCTCGAACAGCTCGGCCGACGCGTGGTCCTTGAGGACATAGCCGAGGGCCCCCGCCTCGAGGGCGCGGGCGACGATGACCGGGTCGTTGTGCATGCTGAAGACCAGGATGCGCGTCTCGGGCGCGACCGCCCGGATGCGCCGGATCAGGCCGAGCCCGGCCATGCCGCTGCCCTGGAAGGTCAGGTCGCAGATCACGACCGGCGGGCGGAGCCGGTGGAAGATCCGGTAGCCGCCGACGACCGTCGTCGCCTCCGCGATGGTCTCGACGCCGGAATCCTCCAGCACCCGTCGACAGCCCTGCAGGACGATGGGGTGATCATCGATGACGAGAACCGGCAGGCGCGTGGCGGCGGCGTCGATCTGGGAGGCGATGGCGTTCATGCGCTCGGCGCGGCGTTGTTCTCGTCGCCCCGGTCGGGCGGAACGGGGATCGTGATCCGGACGATCGCCCCGGGGCCGGCATTGTCAAGGGCGAAGGTGCCGTCGAGGGCCTCCACGCGCTCGCGCATCCCCGACAGACCGAGCCCGGTGCCGTGCTCCGGCGGGATTCCGGTACCGTTGTCGCGGATGGTGAGATCGATCCGGCCGGCGGTCTCGGCCGCCTCGGCCTCCACCCGGGTCGCGGCGCCGTGCCGCACGGCGTTGGTTGCGCTCTCCTGCACGCAGCGGAACACCGTGAGGTCCACGAGGTCGCCGTAGCCCCGGGCCAGGCCGTCGAAGCGGCCCGCGAAGGTGATCCCGGGATGGCGCTGGGCGAAGCCGCGCAGGAGCAGGTCGAGGCAGGTTGCCAGGGGCGCCTGGCCGAGGCCGTGCGGCCGCAGGCGGTTCAGCAGCTCCCGGTTGACGGTCTGGACCTGCCCGACGATCGCGCTGATCTCGGCGGCCCGGGCGGCGAGCTTCTCGCGGCTCGGCTCGGCGGCGCCGGAGGCGATGCGGCCGATCGAGGCGGCGTTGGCCTCCAGGGCGAACAGGCACGGGCCGAACTCGTCGTGCAGCTCCAAGGCCGTCCGGCGGCGCTCGTCGTCCTGTGCGGTCAGGAGTTGGCGGTTGAGGCGGCCGTTGGCAGCCCGAACCTCGCCCAAGGCCTCGGCGACTTTGTTGAACCGCTCGGCGATCACCGCCAGTTCCTGGGCGCCCGGCGGCTCCAGGCGGGCGGTGTAGTCGTGGTGCTCCAGCTGGGTCAGGCCGGCGCCGAGCCGCCGCAGCGGCGCGAGGATCCGGCCCAGCGCGATGAAGAGGGCGATCAGCATCGCGGCGTTGATCGCCAGGGTGGTGAGCGAGAGCGCCCGGGCATAGCCCCAGATCTCGTCGATCTCGTCCATCGGCTGCGTGGTGATCTGCGCGGTCCCGAGACGCTGCCCGTTGACGACGATCGGCAGAGCATGGCGCTCGATCGGCGGCATGATCAGGTCGGCGAACCAGTGCGGCGCCTCCCGGTCGGCGCGCTGCGGCGGCAGCGGCCGGCCGACCTGATCCCCGTCCGCGTCGAGCACCGCGACGCGGACGTGCCGGAGGACCTTGAAGCGCAGGTCGAGGGTCTGGAGCAGCGTGTCGGGCGCGGCCGTGTCGGACAGGCGGATCGTGTCGGCCACCAGCGACTCGACGGTGGCGAGCGACGCGCGGGTCTCGACGCGCACGGCCGACCGGGCGTTCAGGACGATGACCGCGCAGGAGATCACGGCCGCGAAGGCGTCGATCAGCAGGACCACCGCGACGAGCCGCGCGCGGGTGGACCACGCCGACCAGGGCCAGCGGCGGAGCCGGGGCGCGTCCGGCGGGGCGGTCGTCTCGGAACGCGGGATCAGGTTCGGGCTGGTGTCCACGCGGTGACGCATAGCGACCCCGCGGGCGAAGTCCATGGCGACCGCCACGGGCGTGCCGCGGGCGGGCGATCCTGCGCACGCTCGGGCGACCTCGCGCATACCGGCGCGGCCGGCGCGAACACCGATTCTTAAGCGGCACGGCGTAATCTTGTGGATAGCCGCGCCAGGACTGGCTGGGCAGGCAATTCGGACCGACATCATTGCGCCGTATTGCAGCTCCTCTATCGCCTCCAGAGTCGAACCACCTTCGAATCCTCGGAGTGTGGCGGCCGGTGAAGGGGAGCCCGGTCGCGCGCGGCGTGTATCGTGTCAGAGACCCCGGCCTATGATCGATCTCAACCTCGACCCGTCCGAGACCCGGCCTGACCGGACGCTGTCGGCCAAGCCCGGGCCGTCGCTGAATCTCAGGGTCGTGCTGTTCAGCGTGGCCGGCGCGAGCGCGCTGGTCGGCTTCGGCGTCGCCGCCTCGACGGTGATGGCCGGACTCGCGGCGCCGACGCCCGTCAAGATCGTCACGTCCCGGCAGGCCGCGGACTGGCCGGAACTGAAGGACGGGTTGCCCGCCATCAAGGGCTCGGTCCAGGCGGCGGCCGCGCCGGCAAAGCCCGCCAAGCCGGAGACGCCGGCGCTCAGGATGGTGTCGCTGCCGGAAGCCTTCGCGGCGATCACGCCCGCCCCAACCCCGCCCGCCGCCCCGCGGCCGACGGCCGCGCAGCCCGCGAAGGTCGCCGCCGCCCCGATCGCGCCGACGCAGCGCATCCCGGTTCCGACGCCCGTGACGCCGGTCGCGGCCGCGCGGGAGGTCGCGCCGCTGGCGCCGGTCCGCACGGCCGCGCTCCAGACGCCCCGCGCCTCCGAGACGGTCCGGGCCCGCGAGCTCGTCGAGCCGGCCGCGCCGAAGCCGGTGGCGGAGACCACGGAGCGCGCGGAGAAGGCCGAGCGTCCCGAAAAGAAGGAGCGGGCCGAGAGGACGGAGCGCTCCGGGAAATCCGAGAAGACCGAGCGCGCCGAGAAGCCTGCGACCAAGGCGGCGACCCGCCAGGCCCCCGCCCCGACGCGGAGTGCCGAAAAGGCGAAGGGCGGCGCCGCCGCGACCCTTGCCCAGGCGGAGCCCGCCGAGGCGGAGGACACCGAGGTGCTCGGCATCAAGCTCCCGTCCCTGGCGCCGGCTGGGCGGAAGCTCAAGGAGAGCGTCGACGCCCTCGGCGACGCCGTCAAGAACGTCTTCTGATCCGCCGCGCCGGCCCCGATAACGGGGCCGGACGGCTATCGGGGCCGGCGCTCAGGCCCGGCCTGTCTGGCGCCCGGCCTTGTCGCCCTTCGGCCCGGTACGCTCGGCCTTGCGCTGGTGCTTGCCGGCGCGCGGGCTCGCGAACCCCTTCGGCCCGGCAGGCGGCCCCCTGCGCTCGGCCGGCGCCCCATCGCCCGCGAGCGCCTCGACCTGGATCTCCGGCGAGCCGTTGCGGGCGAAGGATTCGGCGAAGCGCGCCGCCGCGTTGCCCCGGACCTCGAACTTGGTCTCGCGGTCGAAGATGCGGATGGCGCCGATCTCCTGGCGCCCGATGCCGCCCCGACGGGTCAGCATCGGCAGCAGCCGGCGCGGGTCGGCGTTGTCGCGGCGGCCGAGGTTCAGCCGGAACCAGACCGCCGGTCCCATGGCGGCGATCCGCTCCGGGTCCATCGGGTCGTAGGGCGGCCGCTCGCCGCGGGGCGCGCGACCCTCGCCCGGGTCGCTGACCTCCTCGGGGGCCGGCAGGCGGGTGCGGTACACGCGGGCCAGGAGCGCGGCGAGCTCCTCCGGGCTCTTGCCTGCAAGCAGCGTCTCGGCGAGCGCGACGTCCTCCTCGGCCGGCGGCTCGGCGAAGAGCGGGTCGGAGAGCATGCGCTCGCCGTCGAGGCGGCGGATCTCGTCGGCCGAGGGCGGCCCCGACCATTCGGGGCTGACCTTGGCGATGGCGAACATCTGCTCGGCCCGGCGCCGACGGGAATTGGGGATCAGCAGAACCGAGGTCCCCTTGCGGCCGGCGCGGCCGGTGCGGCCGCTGCGGTGCTGCATCACCTCGGCGTCGTGCGGGAGATCCGCGTGGATGACGAGGCTGAGCGACGGCAGGTCGATGCCGCGGGCGGCGACGTCGGTGGCGACGCAGACGCGGGCGCGGCCGTCGCGCAGGGCCTGGAGCGCGGCGTTGCGCTCACCCTGTCCGAGCTCGCCCGAGAGCGCCACCACGGAGAAGCCCCGCTCGGTCAGGCTGGCCTGGAGGTGCCGGACGGCATTGCGGGTGTTGCAGAAGACGATCGCGGTCTTGGCATCGGCCTCGCGCAGCAGGTTGAGCACCACGTGCTCGGTCTCCCGCGGCATGATCCGCACCGCCCGGTAGGCGATGTCGGCGTGGCCCTTGGTCTCGCCCTTGATCGCGAGCCGGAGGGCCCCGCGCTGGTAGCGCTCGGCCAGCGTCTCGATCGCCTTCGGCAGGGTCGCGGAGAACAGGTACGTGGCCCGCTCCGGCGGCGTCGCCGAGAGGATGAACTCGATGTCCTCGCGAAAGCCGAGATCGAGCATCTCGTCCGCCTCGTCGAGGACCACGGCGCGCAGCGCCGTCGGGTCGAGGTTGCGGCGCTCGAGGTGGTCGCGCAGGCGGCCCGGCGTCCCCACCACGATGTGGGTGCCCTCCGCGAGCATCCGGCTCTCCCGGCGCGGATCCATGCCGCCGACGCAGGCCGCGACCCGGCCGCCGGCCGGGCCGTAGAGCCAGGACAGCTCGCGCTGGACCTGGAGGGCGAGCTCCCGGGTCGGCGCGATGACGAGGGCCAGGGGTGCCGCCGGGGGCGGCAGATGGTCGGCCTCCCCGATCAGCATGCTGGCCATGGCCAGGCCGTAGGCCACGGTCTTGCCCGACCCGGTCTGGGCCGAGACGAGGAGGTCGCGGGAGCCGGCGGCGGCCTCCAGCACGGCGGCCTGGACCGGCGTCGGGTCGGCGTAGCCGCGGTCGCTCAGAGCCCGCGCGAGGGGGGCGGGCAGGGTCGGGAAAGGCAAGCTTCGGAAACTCTCTACGGCCGTGCCGCGCCCGGCAGCGCGCCATCGCGCGGCGGGGGAATCAGGCGCCGGACTTTGTTCGGGCACTGGATAAGGTAACGCCAAGTGCGGCGACTGACCACTCCCGCCGCAACATGGGGCGGTTGCGCCCGCTCGATCCGCGGCGGGCGCGGCTCGCGACGATTTCCTGCCGGACGATTGACCGCCCGCCCGGTCGTCGCGCGGACGAGAGGCCGACACCGGTGCGGCGACCTGCTAAGGCACGGTCGAGGCTCGCACATCGCAGCCTTCACGCGATCCGGCCGGAGTAGACGTTCATCATGATGGCAGCCCTGCGGGTGGCGGTAGCCTGGGCGACGGTTGTTGCCTTCGCGTGGTTCGGCAAGGCTTGGCTCGGAGACCTGTCGCAGCCCCTGTTCGCGGCGAGCCTGTTCGCGTGGCTGCTCGGCGTGATCGTCTGGGCGGCCTTCGGCGTGGTGCACGAGGCCGAGGAGCTCGCGCATCGCCTCGGCGAGCCCCTGGGCACCCTGGTCCTGACTCTGGCCATCGTCATCATCGAGGTGGCGCTGATCTCCGCGGTGATGCTGTCGGCCAAGGACGCGCCGACGCTCGGCCGCGACACGATGTTCGCGGTGCTGATGATCGTGCTGAACGGCGTGGTCGGGCTGGGACTGCTGGTCGGCGGCCTGCGCCACCACCAGCAGCGCTACAACCTCCAGGGTGCCTCGGCCTTCCTGTCGGTGATCATCCCGCTCACCACCATCGCGCTGATCATCCCGAACTTCACCAGCTCCACCAGCGACGGGACCCTGACGACCCTGCAGGCGGTGACGTTCTCGGTGTTCACCCTCGCCCTCTACGGCGTGTTCCTGCTGATCCAGACCGGACGCCACAGCGAGTTCTTCATCGACGCGGAGGTCCTCGAGGCGGCGGAGCCGTCGCACGGCGCGGATCCGGTCTCCGGCGGCAGCGTGGCCAAGCATGTCGGCCTGCTGCTCGCCAACGTCTTGCCGATCGTGATCCTGGCCAAGAGCCTCGCGGTCATCCTCGACCACGGCATCGCGGCGCTCGGCGCGCCGACGGCGCTGGGCGGCGTGCTGATCGCCGCCATCGTGTTCACGCCGGAGGGGATCTCGGCACTCAAAGCGGTGGCCCGCAACGAGCTCCAGCGGGCGATCAACCTGTGCCTGGGTGCGGCCACCTCCACGGTCGGCCTCACCGTGCCGGCAATCCTGACCATCGGGCTGCTCACCGGCCAGACCGTGGTGCTCGGCCTCAAGCCCACCGAGATGACCCTGCTCGCCGTGACGCTGATCCTCAGCGCCCAGACCTTCTCGGGCTCGCGCACCACCGTGCTGGAGGGCGCGGTGCACCTCGTGCTGTTCTTCGTCTACCTCGTGCTGATCTTCAGCCCCTGATACGGCCTCCGGCTGAACGCTTCGGTCGGCGCAACCCGCTCTATCATCGTTGCTTCGCTCCGCTCGCGATGACGACAGAGCCGAGATCCTCCACCGGAAAGCGCCAGGCCTCGTTCAGGCACCGAAGCGCTCGGTGCGGATCAGGCCCGGGGCGACGCCCTGAGCCAGGATCAGGTCCGAGGCCGCGGCCACGAACCGGTTCGAGCCGCAGAGGAACACCTTCCCGGGCGCGCCGATCCGCGCCAGGGCGTCGGCGACGAGGGGCGCGTCGATCCGCTTGCCGCCGGGCTCGCGGGTCGTGGCGAGATGCAGGGAGAAGTTGGGATCCGTCTCGGCGAGCCGCTCCAGCTCGGCGACCGCGATCGCCTCCGCGCGGGTGCGGGCCGAGTAGATCAGCGCCGCCGGGATCGCCCGCCAGTGCTGCGCCCGCCGCCGCAGCATCGCCAGGAGCGGCACCACGCCGGACCCGCCGCCGCCGAGGAGCAGCGGCCCGCCGTCGGTCCCGTCCCAGGAGAACGAGCCGCCGATCGGCCCGCGCAGCTCGACCCGGTCGCCGACCTCGGCGCAGTGCGAGAACCAGCCCGAGACCTCGCCGTCCGGCAGGCCCTCGATCATCAGCTCCAGGGTGCCGCTGCCGTCCTGCGCCGAGGCGATGGAGTAGCTGCGCTGCGCCTGGTAGCCGTCCTCGGCGGTGAGCCGGACGTCGACGTGCTGCCCGGCCCGGTAGGACTCGGCGAGACCGCAGCGCAGCCGGACACTCTTCACGTGCGGCGTGACCGGTGCGATCGCGGTGATCTCCGCCTCGTGCCAGCGGAAGACCACGGGCTCGAAGGCCGAGTCAGTCACTGTGTCCGTCACCGCGCCAGTCACCACCTCAGCCACCGCCTCAGTCACCGATGTAGCGCTGCTCACGCCAGGGATCCCCGTACATGTGGTAGCCGCGGAGCTCCCAGAAGCCGGCCGTGTCGGTCTGGGTGAACCGGAGGCCCTTCACCCACTTGGCGCTCTTCCAGAAGTAGAGGTGCGGCACGAACAGCCGGGCCGGGCCGCCGTGATCCGGATGGATCGGCTGGCCCTCGTAGCGCGTCGCCACCAGGGCGCGGCCGCCCACGAGGTCGGCCACCGGCACGTTCGTGGTGTAGTCGTCGTGGGATTCGGCCAGGAGGTAGCCGGTCGGCGCCGCGATCCCGGCATCCGCCAGGATGTCGTCGAAGCTGACGCCTTCCCAGGTCGTGTCGAACTTCGACCACTTGGTGACGCAGTGGATGTCGCCGCGCCACGTGGTGCGGGGCAGCGCCTCGAACTCCGCCCAGCTCCACGCCTTGATCGGCCGCGACCCCTCGCGCAGCGTGAACCGCCACGTGGCCATGTCGACGGTCGGGTTGGGGCCGATCTGGAGGATCGGGAAGTCGTCGGTCAGGTACTGACCCGGCGGCAGGCGCGCACCGGTCTCGGGCGGCTGCCTGCGTCCGACGAAGCCCCGTGTCACCATGACGGTCGCCGCTCCTCTCGCTCGCCCCCGGGTTTGGTGCGGCGGAGCACCTCACGTCAAGCCGGCACGTGCGGCCGAACAAACGCCCCAAAGCTCGGATGTGGTAGCAGCTCTGTGCCGATCGATCGGCACGAATCGCCTGCTTTCAGGGGGATGTCATGAAGTACCTTCTCGCGACGAGCCTTGTCGTCGGGAGCCTCGCCACGCTCGCGCCGGCCGCCCAGGCCCGCGACGGCATCGGCGCCGGCGGCGCGGCCGCCCTCGGCGTGCTCGGCGGCCTGGCCGTCGGCGGCGCGATCGCGTCGGCCAACAACGGCTACTACCCGGGCCGCCCGGTCTACCGCGCCCCGCCGCCGGTCTACGTCGAGGAGGATTACGGCCCGGTCTGCCACTTCGAGCGCCGCCGGACCTACGATGCCTACGGCGACGTCTACATCCGCCGCGTCCGCGTCTGCGAGTAGGCGGCTTCCGGAGTCGCCGCCGCGGCGGGCGCCGGTTTCAGGCGCTCGGCGCAGGCGATCCCGGCCAGGACCAGGGCCAGGGCGGCGGCCTCCGTCGTCCCGAACGGCTCGCCGACCAGCAGGACGGCGAGGATCGCGCCGAAGATCGGCACGAGGTTGACGAACAGGCCGGCGCGGTTCGGGCCGATGATCTCGACGCCGCGCATGAACAAGAGCTGCGCCAGCAGCGACGGCCCGAGGCCGACGAAAACGACCATCAGCCAGCCCTCGCGGTTGGGCCAGACGGCGTGGCCCGTGGCCCACTCGACGGCGAGCGGCGGCAGCGAGGTGACGAGGGCCGCGACCGCCATCGCGGCGAAGAACACCAGGGCCGGCACCTTCGGGCGCGTCGGCAGGAAGATCGTGTAGCCCGCGTAGAGCAGGCAGGCACCGAAGACGAGCACGTCGCCGCGGTTGAACGCTAGGCTCGTGAGCACGGACAGGTCGCCGTGCGTCGCCGCGAGGCCGGCGCCGACCAGGGTCAGCGCCACGCCCAGCACCTGTCCCGGCGTGACCGGCACCCGGTAGGCGAGCCGGTTCAGGACGATCACCAGCACGGGTATCGCCCCCTGGAACAGGGCGAGATTGATCGCGCCGGTATGCACCCCGGCCGCGTAGAACAGGCAGTTGAAGGCCGTGTAGCCGAGGCCGCCCATCAGCAGGATGCGCAGCCAGTGCGGCCGCAGCAGCGGCCACGCGGCGGCGAGCCGGCGCCCGGCGAAGGGCATCAGCGCCAGGCAGGCGACCGCCCAGCGAAGCGTCGTGATGACCTGGGGCGAGACGTGACCGGGCGCCCAGCGGCTGGTGACGGCGTTGCCGGCCCAGAGGAGCGCCGTGACGGTCAGCAGGAGGTAAGCGGGCGCGGCCGGGGAGATCCGGCTCGCGCGCCCGGTCGTCAACGGCGGCGAAACTGACCGCCGCGCACCGGCGGGCGGGGCCCGGACGAGCGCTCGTCCTTGTGGCGGAACACGAGGCGGCCCTTCTCGAGATCGTAGGGCGACATCTCGACCGTCACCCGGTCACCGGCCAGCGTCTTGATGCGGTTCTTCTTCATCTTGCCGGCCGTGTAGGCCACGATCTCGTGGCCCTGGTCGAGCTGCACGCGGTAGCGCGCATCCGGCAGGATCTCGATCACGAGACCATCGAACTGCATCAATTCTTCTTTCGCCATGCACCTTCTCCAGTCGGACCGTCCGGCAGCAGGCGTTCCGGCAATGCGTGTTCGGCTGTCATCGAGCTCGGGAAACGCCGCAGGGCGCGGATCCGATCCGGTGGACCGCCCGCGCCAGCTCAGCAGCACCGCCCGCATGTAGTCCCCGCGGGAACCGGCCGCAAGTCACGGACGCCGAACACGTACCGTCATCGACACGTTCTGCCGGCTTTCAAGGCTCCGCGTCGTTGCCGGCGTAGTCGAGGCGCCCGTCCGGCGTCCGGCGCCAGATCCGAAGGGCGATCGGCGCGCCGGCACGGTCGCCCCGCGCGTCGAAGGCTACCGATCCGAGCAGCGTCCGCGACGGCCCCGTCCGGACGGCCTCGGCGACCTTGCGGCCGTCGGCGATGCGGCCGGTCTTGGGATCGGCGGCGCGGGCGCGCTCGGTCGCCTGCGCCAGCAGCTCCACGGCCGCGTAGCCCCCGGCCGCGACGCTCTCCGCCTCGGGGGAGCGCGGTGCCGGGCGGGCGCCGCGGGCATCGGGCAGGCGCGGCGGGTCGGGCGCCAGGGTCATGACGGTGCCCTCCCCGTCCCCGCCCGCCGCGGCGAAGGCCGGATCGAGGATGCCGTCGCTCGCCACCAGCGTCGTGCCGAGGTCGGCCTCGCGCATGGCGTGGAGCAGGGTCGCGGCCTCGGGCGCGAGGCCGCCGAAATACACCGCGTCGAGGCGCGCCGCCTTCAACCGCGCGACGAGGTCCGTGAGGTCGCGGATGCCCCGGGGGAAGCCGTCGAACAGCACCTCCGGCGCGCCCGCTTCCTTCAGCCGCGCCGCCACCGCGTCCGCGAGGCCGCGCCCGAACGTCGAGCGGTCGCTGAGGATCCCGACCCGGCGACCCGCGAAAGCCTTCGCCAGGTAGGCCCCGGCCGCCCGGCCCTGCTGCGCGTCGCTCGGACCGAGCCGGAACAGGTTCCACAGGCCCCGCCCGGTCAGCGGTCCGTAGGCCGCCGCGGGCGCCACCATGACCGCGCCCGCCTCCTCGTAGACGGGCGCCGCGGCCGCGACCACCCCGGACTCGAGCGGCCCGACGACGAGGCGCACGCCGTCGGCGGCGAATTTCTTCGCGACGGCGGCGGCCTGCCGGGCCTCGCCGCCGTCGTCGGCGGGGACGAGGACCCAGCGCGGGCGCCCGCCCGCGGCGCGGTTGAGGTCGGCGACCGCCTGCTCGGCGCCCTGCCGCAGTCCCTGGCCGAAGGCGGCGTCCGGTCCGGTCAGCGGCGCCGACAGACCGATCCGCACCGGTGCCTGAGCGACGGCCGGGGCGGCCGTCAGGAGAAAGGCGAGGAACGGGACGAGGCGACGGATCATGGCAGTACTCTAGGACCGTCGGCGCCCCAACCGGAAGGGCGCCGAATTTCGATCGCCCGGCCCGTCGTCGGGCGCGTCGTTGCGCAGAACGTTGAGCGGATCGGGACGCTGATGCGCGCGGAAGCGCTGGCGGGCGGGCGCGTTGTGCGGAATAAGGGCGTCGGCCCGGCCCGTCGCCGGGTGTGCCGGCGCCCCGCCCCGCGTCGCCGGCCGAGACCCTCTGGGACGATTGACGATCATGACCTCGCTGTTCGCCGGCATCCAGGACGCGCCGCTCGATCCGATCATGCGCCTGTTCGAGGCCTTCAACGCTGATCCGAGCCCCAAGAAGCTCAACCTCGTGGTCGGCGTCTACACGGACGCGGACGGCAAGGTGCCGCGCCTGCGCGCCGTGCAGACCGCCGAGAAGCGCTGGATCGAGAAGGGCCTGCCCAAGACCTACCGGCCGATCGAGGGCACGAAGCCGTTCCGCGACGCGGTCCAGGAACTCCTGTTCGGAAAGGGTTCGCCGATCCTGTCCCAGAACCGGGCCGCGACGCTCCAGAGCATCGGCGGCACGGGCGCCCTGAAGACCGGCGCCGACCTGCTGGCCAAGCTCTACCCGAACGCCACCGTGGCGGTGAGCAACCCGAGCTGGGAGAACCACAAGGCGCTGTTCGGCCAGGCCGGCTTCACGGTGGTCGACTATCCCTACTTCTCGTCCGAGACCGGCGGCGCCGACTACCCGGCCATGAAGGCCTATCTCCAGGATCTGCCGAAGGGCTCGATCGTGGTGCTGCACGCCTGCTGCCACAACCCGACCGGCGCGGATCTCAGCCTCGACGAGTGGCGCGACCTCGTGCCCCTGATGGCCGCGCGCGGCCTGATCCCGTTCCTCGACATCGCCTACCAGGGCTTCGGCAACGGCCTCGACGCCGACGCCGAGCCGGTGCGCCTGTTCGCCGCGTCGGGCCAGGAGTTCCTGGTCGCCTCCTCGTTCTCGAAGTCGTTCTCGCTCTACGGCGAGCGCGTCGGCGCCCTGACCATCGTGGCCGAGAACCCGGCCGCGAAGGCCAAGGTCGAGGCCTTCGCCAAGCGGCTCGTCCGGGCGAGCTACTCCAACCCGCACACCCACGGCGCGGCCATCGTCGAGATCGTGCTCACCGATCCGGAGCTGCGCGCCGACTGGGAGCGGGAGCTCGGCGAGATGCGCGACCGGATCCGCGCCATGCGCGAGCGTATGGCTGACAGCCTGCAGCAGCGCCACCCGGAGCGCGGCTTCGACGCCATCAAGGCGCAGAAGGGCATGTTCTCCTACACGGGCCTGAGCCCCGCCGAGGCCACCCGCCTGCGCGAGGAGCACGAGGTCTACGCCCTGGAGACCGGCCGGATCTGCGTCGCCGCCGTCAACACCCACAACATCGATCACGTCATCGACGCGATCGACGCGGTGGTGAAGGGCTGAACCGGGTGGCGGCCCCCAAGCGCGTCTGCCGATTCAACGTCTGGATCAACCCGGTCTTCGACGCGCGCCTCGGGGCCGAGCCCGACATCGACCTGCAGGTCGGCGACCTGCAGGGACCGGAGGACGTGCTCGCGGCGCTGCTCGCGCGGGCCCACGTCCTCCACGTCTCGCCGGCGCGGGACGAGCTGCCGCGCCGCTGGCACGTGACCGACGCGCTGCTCGCCGAATGCCCGAACCTGATCGCGGTCTCGTCGGCCGGCGCGGGCTTCGACACGGTGGACGCCGCCGCCTGCACCCGGGCCGGCGTCGCGGTGGTGAACCAAGTGGGCGGCAATGCCCGCTCGGTGGCGGAGCTGGCGATCGGCCTGATGCTCGCCGTCTCGCGCAAGATCTGCGTCTCGGACCGCCTGCTCCGGACCGCGCGCGGCTTCACCCGCGAATCGCTGATGGGCCACGAGATCGGCGGCGCGACCCTCGGCCTGATCGGGATCGGCCATACCGGCCGGGAGGTTGCCAAGCTGGCCCGCGGCTTCGACATGCGGGTCCTCGCCCACGATCCCCTGCTCCCGGACGCGGAGATCCGGGCCCGCGGCGCGGAGCCGGTGGACCGGGCGCGACTGCTCGCCGAGGCCGACATCGTCTCCCTGCACTGCCCCCTCGACGACACCACCCGGGGCAGCTTCGACGCCGCGTCCTTCGGGGCGATGAAGCCGGGGTCGCTGTTCATCACCACCGCCCGGGGTGGGGTCCACGACGAGGCGGCACTCGCCGCCGCGCTCACCGCCGGACATCTCGCCGGGGCGGGCCTCGATGTCTGGGCGCCGGAACCGCCGCCCCTCGACGCGGCCCTGCTGAAGCTCGACACCGTGGTGGCGACCTACCACACCGCCGGCGTCACCCACGAGGCGCGGCGCAACGTGGCCGCCTGGGGGGCCGAGCAGATCGTCGGCCTGCTCCGGGGCGAGATGCCGCCGAGGCTCGTCAATCCCGAGGTCTGGCCAACCGTCCTCGAGCGCCGGGCACGGCTGCTCGGCTGAGCTTCAGGCGGCGCGCCCCGTCAATGCGCGCGCAGGGAAGCAACCCAGGGCAGTGGAACATCAGGAAGCGTGGCGCGGCTGGATTGCTTCGCTGCGCTCGCCAAGACGGCGGTGATGTTGAATCGGACCCGCTAAACCGCCGCCCTCATCCAGCCTAAGCCAGCCTCGGTGCCTGAAGCGGGGTGGTACTCACACCCGACGAAGCCGGCATAACCGACCTCCTCCAGCGCCGCGAAGATCGGATCGAACGCGATCGTGCCAGTTCCCGGCTCGTGACGGCCGGGATCATCGGCGATCTGGACGTGGGCGATGAGGGCTGCGTGATCGCGGATCAGCGCCGCCGGGTCGTGACCCAGGCAGACGCAGTGATAGGCGTCGAACAGCAGCTTGACGTTATCGCGTCCGATCGCCCGGATCGCGTCCACCGCCACCAGTGGGTCATCGATCACGTAGTTGGCGATCGAGCCGGGACCGATCGGCTCCACGATGACCGTCATACCGCGGGCCCTGGCGGCGTCGGCCGCGAAGGCGAGGTTCTCGAGGTACGTGTCCCAGAGCTTCGCCTGCTCGGCCCCCGCGGGCCTGACACCCGCCATCGGATGGACCATGCGGCAGCCGAGCTGCGCGACGTAGTCCAGGGTCGGCTCGATGGTCGACCGGTAGTAGTCGATCTTATCGGGCAGGGCCGCAAACCCCTTCTCGCCCTTCGACGCGTCGCCGGCTGGAAAGCCTGTCTGGACCAAAGGCACGCCCGCCCGCTCCAGCCAGCCAGCCACCTCGCGGGCTGGGGTGGCAAATAAATTCGGGTGCTCCACCGCGCGGAATCCGGCCCTGGCGGCGGCCGCGAAGCGCTCCGAGAGCGGCAGCTCCGTGAACAGGAAGCCGCAATGGCCGCTGAGACGATTCCTGAAAGCACCGAGCTTCATGGTCAGGCGCTCCCGCCGGTCTCGATCATCGCCCGCATCCGGTCCACCGCTGCGTGGGGCGCGGTCAGCACAGGGACGTCGACGGCCTTCCGCACGGCCTCGGCCGCCCGCGAGGTGGAGAAATGCGCCAGCATGATAGCGTCGCAGTCGCGCAGGTCCGGCGCGCGCTCGGCGATCAGCCGGTTGTGGGTCTCGGCATCGCCGGCGCGCAGCCGCGCCATCGCGTCGTCCACCAGGACTGTCCGGAGGCTCGCCGGGCGCCCGGACTCCGCGACGAACTCCTCGAACTCGTCCGTCATCGTGCCGACCGAGGGCCCGAAAGTCGCCAGCATGCCGATGCGCGCGCCCTGCGCGATCGCCGCGCGGAACATCGCCTCGTTGGGCTTGAGCACCGGCACCGGCACGGTCTCGATCAGCCGGTCGATGGCCGGCCCGAAGGCCGAGCAGGTGATCAGGATGCCGTCGGCGCCCATGTCGTGGCCGTAGCGGCCGAACCGCACGAAGCGCTCGATCATCCCCTCCGAGATCGCGCCCGGCTCCTTCGCCCGGTCGAGGGACAGGCCGTCGTCGAGCAGGTTGACGGTCTCGGCCTCGGGCCAGCGCTCGGCGAAGGCGGCCTGGATCGGCGCCATGGCGACCGGCGTCGCGTGCAGGAGAACGATGCGGGGTGCCATGCTGTGTTCCGGAGTGGCCGCAGTCCGGCCGGGGCCGGTCCGCACGTTGTAAGCGATTTCAGACGGGTGGCAAGATAGCGCAGGTCAGCCACCGGCGTTCCGGGGCGGGGCCGTGCTGGCGCGCAGGATCAGCTCGGCGTCGATCTCGGTGAGGCGGACCATCGGCCGTCCCCGGATCCGGGCGATCAGGTGATCGCCGGCGGCGTGGCCGATCTCGGCGGAGTGGATGCGGATCGTCGTCAGCGGCGGGTCGAGGAAGGGGGCGAAATCCGAATCGTTGTGGCCGATCACCGACAGGTCACCGGGAATGGAGAGCCCCCTTGCCCGCGCCTCGATCATCGCC
Organism: Methylobacterium sp. C33D; assembly: GCF_053345825.1. Lineage (NCBI taxonomy): Bacteria > Pseudomonadati > Pseudomonadota > Alphaproteobacteria > Hyphomicrobiales > Methylobacteriaceae > Methylobacterium > Methylobacterium sp. C33D. The sequence continues at coordinate 53,066 of NZ_JBKFAV010000029.1, read as the reverse complement.
CCGAAGGCAATCTGGTCGGTACCGCAGATGATCGCGGTCGGCGGCGGCCCGCCCGCCAGCATCTGGCGGAAGCCGTCGCGGCCGCCGCCGATCCCGTACGAGATCTCGATGTCGTGCTCCGGGGCGAGTTGCAGGCCGCGGGCCGCGAGCGCCGCCGCGATGCCCGTCACCCGGGCGCCGCCGCGGTCGTTGTCCTTGCGCAGGCCCGAGATCACCCCGATCCGGCGATGACCGAGATCCATCAGGTAGTTGGCCGCCCGGGCGGCCGAGGCGGCATTGTCGAAGCCCACGCAGGGGCGCTCGCGGGACAGGCTGAAGGTCTGGACCATCGGGATGCCGGCGCGGGCGATCCGGGCGTGGAGGTCCGGGTGGTGGATGTCACCGACCAGCATCAGCCCGTCGACACCGCGCTCCAGCAGGAAGGTCGCCTCGCGCAGCTCGTCTTCCAGGTCGTAGCCGGCGTTGGCCGCCACCAGCGTGTAGCCCGCCTGCCGCAGCCGGTCCTGGAAGCTCGACAGGACGCGCACGAAGGCCTCGTTCTCGATGTTGGGCACGACGGCGCCGACCGCCATGAACCGGCGCGTCGAGAGCGCCCGCGCCGCGCCGTTGGCGACGAAGCCGAGATCCTGCGCGGCCCGCATCACCGCCTCGCGCTTGTCGGCCCGCACCCCGGCGGAACCGTTGAGCACCCGCGAGACGGTCGCGGTCGAGACACCGGCACGGCGGGCGACGTCCCGGGCGACCGGGCTGCGCGTCGACGGCTCCAGGATCTCCTCCGGCAGGTCCAGCACTGAGATCGATCCTCCTCCCGAGCGGCCCCGAGCGCCTCGCCCCCGGATACGCGACGCGGCGAGGCCCGGCCAGCAGAGCCGGCGCGAACCGGCAGTATATTGACACCCCACCCGGCCGCTGGCTATCCGAAAGCGCTTTCAAAGAGCCGCTCGATCCCGCGGCCCACAGGAGGACCCGATGGCGACGCTCGACCGGCCGGCCTCCGGACTGGGAGCCCCCGAGCGCGCCGCGCCGACGGTCGGCGGCGCGGACGCTACGGCGGCGGGCATCGCGGCCCCGGAGGCCATCGTCACCAGCCTGAAGCGCAGCGACGCTGTCACGCCCTACCGGTTCCGCGACCTGCTGGCGCTCGACGATTTCGAGCGGCACGCGCGCAAGCTCCTGCCGTCGATGATCTTCCAGTACGTCTCCGGCGGGGTCGAGACCGGCTCGGCCCTGGCGCAGAGCCGCGGCGCCTACGCCGACTACGCCCTCGTCCCCCGCCTGATGCGGGACACCTCGGCGCGGGACACCGCGACCACGCTGTTCGGCCAGACCTACGCGGCGCCCTTCGGGATCGGGCCGCTGGGCGGGGCCGCCTTCATCGCCTACCGGGGCGACCTCGTGCTCGCCGAGGCGGCCCGGCGGATGAACCTGCCGATGTGCCTGAGCGCCTCCTCGCTGATCAGGCTGGAGGACGTCCACGCCCAGAACCCGCAGGCCTGGTTCCAGGGCTACCTGCCGGGCGACCAGAACCGGATCGACCGCCTCCTCGACCGGGTCGAGGCCACCGGCTACCGGACCTTCGTGGTGACCGCCGACACGCCGACGCTGGGCAACCGCGAGCACAACATCCGCAGCGGTTTCTCCATGCCGATCAAGGTCACGCCGAAGGTGGCGTGGCAGAGCGCCACCCACCCGCGCTGGCTGCTCGGAACCGTCGCCCGCACCTTCCTCAAGCACGGGGCCCCGCACTTCGAGAACACCGAGGCCGAGCGCGGGCCGCCGATGATGTCCCAGGGCGCGGTGCGCAACACCATCGCCCGCGACCAGCTCTCGTGGAAGAACCTGGAGGCGATCCGCAAGCGCTGGTCCGGCAACCTGCTGGTGAAGGGCCTGCTGGCGCCGGAGGACGTCGACATCGCGCGGGACTGCGGCGCGGACGGCGTGATCCTGTCGACCCACGGCGGCCGCCAGCTCGATTACGCCGTCGCCCCCCTCGACGTGCTGCCGGAGATCGCCGCCCGGAAGGGCGGGCTGAAGATCATCGTCGATAGCGGCATCCGCCGGGGCACCGACGTGATGAAGGCCCTGGCGCTCGGCGCCGATTTCGTCCTGCTCGGCCGGCCCTTCATGTTCGCCGCCGCGCTCGGCGGCGTCGCGGGCGTCGAGCACGCGATGCGGATCCTCAAGGAGGAGCTCAACCGCGACATGGCGCTGATCGGGGTGAACCGCCTGTCCGAACTCAATCCCGATTTCCTGCGCCGCACCCCGCGGCGGGCCTGAGCCGATGGCGGGAGGATCGACCGTGATCGGCTTCCCGGACACGCGCGGCGCGCCGGAGAGCGGCAGCGGGATCGCCTCCCCGGGCGCAGGGGCCGCCGCGCCCGGGCGACCGGCATCCCCGCACCGTCGATCCCGCCGGCTGCCCCCGCAGACCCATCCTCGATCCGGATGCTCCGCATGACCGACCCCGCCCCCCGCGGCCTCGCCTTCGTGGGCTGCTTCACCACCGAGCGGCGCCGGGCGCGCGGCCGGGGCATCGACATCTACCGGACCGGTCGCGACCTCGGCGACTGGACGCATCTCGGCCGGGTCGAGAACCTGACGAACCCGTCCTTCCTGGTGACCGACCCGGCGCGCGCGATCCTCTACACGGTCCAGGGCGACGGCGAGGCGGCGAGCGCCTTCGCGCTCGAGCCCGACGGCACCCTGCGCGGCCTCGGCAGCGCCGCCACCGGCGGCACCAACAGCGTGCACCAGGCCCTCGACCCCGGCGGTCGGTTCCTGATCGTGGCCAACTACGCCAGCGGATCGGTCGCCCTCATGCCGGTGCGCGCCGATGGCGGCCTGGAGCCCGCGTGTCAGGTCCTGCCGCTGCCGGGCGAGCCGGGCCCGCACCGGACCGAGCAGGCCTGCGCCCACCCGCACCACGTGGTCCTGTCGCCCAACGGTCGCCACGTCATCGTCCCCGACAAGGGCCTCGACCGCGTCTTCGTCCTGAAGCTCGCGGGTGAGCGGCTCGCCATCGTGTCGCAGACCGCGATGCGTCCCGGCGCCGGCCCGCGCCACATCGCGTTCCACCCGCACGAGCCCCTCGCCTTCTTGGTCAACGAACTCGACTCGAGCGTCGCGACCTGCCGGTGGGACGCGGAGGCCGGGACGCTGACGCCCCTGCACCTCGCCTCGACCCTGCCGCCGGACTTCTTCGGCGCGAGCACCGCCGCGGCCATCGCGGTCACGCCCGACGGACGGTTCGTCTACGCGTCGAACCGCGGGCAGGACGGGATCGCGCGGTTCCGGGTGGACCCGACCGGGCGCCTCCTACCTGCGGGCTGGACGCCCTCCGGCGGCCGCGACCCGCGCTTCATGGTCCTGGCACCGGACGGAGGCCACCTGCTCGTCGCCAACGAGCAGGGCGACTGCCTCGTCGCCTTCGCCGTCGATCTGGAGACCGGAAACCTGACCCGGGCGGGTTCGCGCCCGAGCCTCAGTCCCTGCACGGTCGCGTTCCTGTAGGAGGCGCCGACGCGTTCAGGCCCGCGCCGCGAGCGGGCCCGACCGTGCCCCTCGAAGGGCAAGAGAAACGGAACCGGCGGCAATCGAACCGTGACCTCTGACCGCCGGACCGCACCAATCAAATAAGAAAAGAAAATCATAAATATTTTGGAGGATGCCCATGTTCGCCAAGCGTTACAGGTTCCTGATCGCGTTCCTGCTGTTCATCGCCGGTATCATCAACTACATGGACCGAGCGGCGCTCGGCGTCGCCGCGCCCTTCGTCAAGCAGGACCTGAACCTGTCCCCCTCGGAGCTGGGGGTCATCTTCAGCACGTTTTTCTTCGGCTACGCGCTGTTCGCCTTCGTGGGCGGCCAGCTCGCCGATCGCTACGGGCCGCGCAGCGTCTACACCTGGGCGGCCGCCTCCTGGTCGGTCCTGTGCATGCTCACCGGGGCGGTGACCGGCTTCGCCCAGATGTTCATCGTCCGCGCCCTGTTCGGCTTCGCCGAGGGGCCGATGAACTCCACCACGAACCGCACCATCACCACGTGGTTCCCCCGCGAGGAGACCGCGCGGACCATCGGCTTCACTTTCTCGGGCCAGACGGTGGGCAGCGCCATCGCGGCGCCGGTCGTCGGCCTGCTGGCGATCCAGTACGGCTGGCGAGTGGCGTTCGTGGCCATCGGCGCCGTCGGCCTGCTCTGGGTCGTGGCGTGGCGGATGTTCATGACTGACCGGCCGCAGGACAATCCCCGGGTCGATCCGGAGGAGATCGCCCTCGTGGAGCGCAGCCGGGCGGTCACGCACCTCGCACCCTCCGACCATGCCCGGTCGCTCAGGGAGTACCTGTTCCTGCCGAGCACTCTGTCGCTCGGGCTCGGAATGTTCGCGGTGAACTACACCCTCTACATCTTCCTCTCGTGGCTCCCGAGCTACCTCACGGACGCGCTGCACATGCCGGTGAAGGAGATGGCCCTGGTGGCGTCGATCCCCTGGGCCTGCGGCTTCGTCGGCTATGTCGGCGGGGGCGTGGTGGCCGACTTCGTCTACACGCGCATGGGCGACAAACTCACCGCGCGGAAGATCACCACGATCGTGCCGCTGGCCGTCGCGGGCGTGGCCCTGCTCGCGGTCAACGCCGCGACGAGCACCGCCATGGCGGTTTCGCTGATCGCGCTGGCCGTGCTGATGCTGACCAGCTCCGTCCAATCCTGCTGGGCGACGATCCACGAGCTGGTGCCCGAGGCGCGGGTCGGCGGCGTCAGCGGCTTCATCCACCTCCTGAGCAACATCTCCGGCATCATCGGGCCGACTGCCACGGGGCTGGCCGTGCAGTATCTCGGGGGCTACGCCAGCGCCTTCGTGATCGCCGCCGTGATCGCGGCGGCCGGCGTCGTCGCGATGGCGATCTTCGTGCGGCGGCCGCGCGACCCCGCGGAAGCCGGCCCCCTCGCGGCGGCCAAGGCCGTCTGATCAACAGCATTCGGCCAAGGCCGCCGGAATCTGGAGCAGCGTCCCATGAGCGCCGACACCGTCCCGCCCAAACCCGTCCTCCTGACCGGAGCCTCCGGTGCCCTCGGGCGCGTCCTGACCCGCGCGCTCGGCGCGCAGGGCTGGGCGCTCCGGCTCACGGACCGCCTCCCCTTTCCCGACCCCTTGCCGGAGGGCGCGCGCTTCCAGGTCGCCGACCTGGAGGACGGGCCGGCGATCCTCCGGTTGGCCGAGGGCTGCGGCACGATCCTCCATTTCGGGGGGATCTCGGTGGAGCACCCGTTCGAGACGGTGATCGGCCCGAACATCCGCGGCCTGTACCACGCCTACGAGGCGGCCCGGCGCGAGGGCGCCCGGATGATCTTCGCCTCCTCGAACCACGCGATCGGCTTCCACGCGCGCTCAGAAGTGCTGGACGACGATTGCGGCCTCGCGCCCGACGGCTATTACGGCCTGTCCAAGGCCTACGGCGAGCTGATGGGCGGCCTCTACCGCGACAAGCACGGGGTCGAGAGCGTCTTTCTGCGGATCGGCTCGTGCTTCCCGGAGCCGACCGACGCGCGGATGCTCGCCACGTGGCTGTCCTACGCCGACCTGACCCGGCTAATCACCCGCGCCACCCTGGCCCCGGACCTCGGCCCGACGGGCTCGGTGGTGATCTGGGGCGCGTCGAACAACAGCCGCATGACCTGGTGGCGGAAAGACGGGCGCGCCGTCATCGGCTGGGCACCGCAGGACAGCGCCGATTCCCACGCGGCGGCGCTGGACGGGAAGACGAGCGGCAACCCGGTGGCGGAGCGCTACCAGGGCGGCGGATTCACGGCGATCGACTATTCCCGCGTCGAGCCCTCGCGGTGACGGTCCAATGCTTCGGCGCTCGGCCGCCCGCACCTCCTGGGACGAGAGACTGGACACACCATGCCGAACGAGCGACCCGAGACACGCCTCAAATGCGCCCTGGTGGTGCGCGGCGCCTTCGACGCGTACGTGGTCCCGGCCTTCGAGGCCGCGGGCGGCCGGACGGCGATCCACTGGGCGCCGACCACCGTCATCATGAAGACCCTCGCCGAGGGTGAGACCGCCGACGCGGTACTCGTCCTGTCGGACGCCATGGACCGGCTCGTCGCCGAGGGCCGCGTCGAGCCCGAGAGCCGCGTCGACGTGGTGCGCTCGCGCTACGGCATCGCCGTCAAGGCCGGGGCTCCGCATCCGGACATCGCGAGCGTCGAGGCGCTGAAGCGCACCCTGTTGGCGGCGCGGTCGGTGGCCTACTCGCGGACGGGCGCCAGCGGGATCTACTTCGCCGGCCTGCTGCCGCGGCTCGGCCTCGCCGACGCGGTGAACGCCCGGGCGACGATCATCCCGCAGGGCTTCACGGCCGAGAAGCTCGTCTCCGGGGAGGCCGACATCGCCGTCCAGCAGGTCAGCGAGCTGATGGTCGTGCCCGGCATCGAGGTGGTCGGCCCCCTCCCAGAACCGGTGCAGGAGATGACAACCTTCTCGGCAGCGATCCTGCGCGGCGCAGCGGACCGGGACGGCGCGGCCCGGTTCGTCGCTGGGCTGACGACGCCGCAGGCGGCCGAGGCCTACCGGACCAGCGGGCTGGAGCCGGCCTTCTGACGGCGGCCGGCCCTCCCGATCGCGCGCATTCCGGCCCCGCCCTGCGCCGCTTAAGTTGAGGCGCCGGGGCGGGACGGGGTTCGCGACCGCAAAAAAGTCCTTATGCTCGTGCTGTCCGGACGCCCAATCCCGTCCGACCGGATCGCTCCATTCATGCTGAAGACAGCCTTCGTTGCCGCCCGCGACCGCCAGCGGCTGTCGGAGATCGCGACGATCCTCATCGGCTTCGGCGTCACTCGTGTCGTGGACCGGCTCGGCCTGCGCTACCTGCCGCTCCTGCCGCGCCGCCAGCCCCGGGTCGACGTCACGCGCCTATCCGAGCCGGAGCGCCTGCGCCGGGCGATCGAGGCGCTCGGGCCGACCTTCATCAAGTTCGGGCAGGTGCTGGCGAGCCGGCCGGACCTCCTGTCGCCGGCCTGGACCGAGGAGTTGCAGAAGCTCCACAGCCAGGTCGTGCCGGTGACGTGGGAGCAGATCGGCCCGCAGCTCGAGCTCGATCTCGGCGGCTCGCCCATGGAGGTGTTCGCCGAGTTCGACACCAACCCGATCGCCTCGGCGTCCATCGCCCAGGTCTACCGGGCGCGACTGCACTCGGGCGAGGACGTCATCGTCAAGGTGCTGCGGCCGAACCTGCGCAAGATCATCGAGGCGGATCTGCGCCTGATGGCGCACGGCGCCCGCATCGTCGAGAACGAGTGGCCCGACATGGCCCGCTACCAGCCGCGGGAGCAGATGCGCCACCTCGCGGAGGGTCTCAACGGCGAGCTCGACCTGCTCAACGAGGCGCGCAACTGCGAGCTGCTGGCCCAGATCTTCGAGGACCGCGACGACATCGTCTTCCCGAAGATCCACTGGGAGTACTGCTCCGAGCGGGTGCTGGTGCAGGACTTCATCCACGGAATCCCGCCCAACGACGAGGCGGCCCTCCGCGCAGCGGGCATCGACAAGAAGCTGCTCGCCCAGAAGGGCACCGACGCGTTCCTGCAGATGGCGCTGATCGAGGGCGTGTTCCACGCCGACCCGCACCCCGGCAACATGCTGGCGCTGCCCGGCAACAAGATCGGCTTCATCGATTTCGGCATCATCGGCCGGCTGTCGCAGCGGCGGCGCTCGCAGCTGCTCGTGCTGATCGGCGCCATGCTCAAGCAGGACGCCGACGGGCTCATGGCCGTGCTCCTCGACTGGACCGGCACCAGCAACCCGGACCTCACCCGCCTCCAGGTCTCGGCCCAGTCTTTCGTTGAGAGCCACTCGTCGATCCCGCTGAATCTCGGGCTGGTGCTCACCGACTTCATGAACATGGCCCGCGAGAACGACCTCGCCATGCCGACCGACCTCGCCATCCTGTTCAAGGGGCTGGTCACAGCCGACGGCGTGATGCGCCACCTCGACCCGAATTTCGACCTGTTCGCCGCCGCCGGCCCCACGGTCCGGGCGAGCATGCAGACGCAGTTCTCGCTCTCCGCCCTCAAGCAGAAGGCCGAGGCCCTGGGCGTCGGCCTCTACGGCGCCGCCTCGGAGTTGCCGACCCTGATTCACCTGATGCTGGTGCGGCTGAAGCAGGGTCGCGTCACCGTCGAGATCGAGGTGAAGGGCCTCGACAAGGTCACGCGCGGCATCGAGCGCGCGGCCGCGCGAGTCGCTGTCGCCCTGGTCGTGGCGGCCTTCGCCACGCAGCTCGCGCCCCGCCTCATCGACCTCGGGACGCCCGTGTTCGTCTCGATCGGCTTGATTATTTTTATCCTCGGGATCGGCTGGCTCGTGCTGCTGATGCGAAACAAGTAACCGTCTTCGCACCCGCACAGAGGCCCAACACAAGTTCTCAGCCGCAGGCGAATACCGAACTGATTTGATAATCCCGCGCACCATGCTAGCGTGAGACATCCAACGATTCGCTCGGCTGCGGGCGGGGAACCGGTACCAGAAGCGGTCTGAACCGCCGGTGCGGCCCTGCCATCGACATCCGTTGCCGCGCCGCGCGGTCGGGGACCTCCGGCGGCGCGCCGCGCACGGGCGCTCCGTCGGGATGACGAGGGGGGCGGGCGATGGAAGTGGACATCGTACGGCCGCGGATCGACGGGGCGGAGCGCCGCGTCGAGACGCTCGAGGCGGAGAACATCCGCCTGCGCAGCCTGCTGAGCGCGGCGACCGCGCAGGCCGACTGGGAGCGGCAGCGGAGCCGGCGGCTCGGCCGGATCATCGAGGCGGCGAGCCGCGCCGAGGCCGGACGCATGGCGGCCGAGCGGGCCGAGGCGCCGCGCGGGCCGACGCCCGGCGAGCCGGCCGGGTTCGGGCCGGAGGCGAAGCCGCGCACCTCCGGCCGCCCACGCCCGATCGGTCTCCCGCAGGCCCCGAACGACTACCTCGAACTGCTGGACCGCGACGGGCGCCTGATCACCGCCAGCGAGGATGGCCCGGCCCTGTCAGCGGCCGGGGACGAGGCGGAGGCGATCGGCCGACTCTGGATCGACGCCTGGACGCGGCCTGAGGACCGCGAGGCGGTGGTCGAGGCGCTGGATCGGGCGCGGCTCGGCCGCCCGAGCCGGTTCCAGGCCCAGTCGGAGGCCGGCGGAGCGCTCCGCTGGTGGGACGTGGCCGTCACGCCGATCGGCGCGACGCCGGACCGGCCCGAGCGGATCCTGGCGGTGTCGCGCGACATCACCGACCAGAAGCTGACCGAGGCGCGACAGACGCTGCTGATGCAGGAACTCGCCCATCGGATGAAGAACACCATGGCCATGGTTCAGGCCGTCGCGACGCAGACCATGCGCAACGCGCCGTCGCTGGAGGCGGCCGGCGAGGCCCTGGCCGCGCGGCTCCTGGCGCTCGCGAAGGCGCACGACGTGCTGCTGCAGGGATCCTTCACGCAGGCCTCCCTGAGCGGCCTGGTCGAGGGGGCCGTGTCGCTCCACGGGGACGGCGTCGCGGGCCGGTTCCGCATCGCCGGTCCCGACCTGACGCTCGGCCCGCGGCACGGCATGACCCTGGCGCTGATGCTGCACGAGCTCGGAACCAACGCGGCCAAGTACGGGGCGCTGTCGGTGGCCGCCGGCTGGATATGCATCACCTGGAACGTGGCCGAGGCGGCGAACGGCCGGACCCTCCGGTTCCGCTGGGAGGAGAGCGGCGGACCGCCCGTCACGCCGCCGACCCGCACGGGATTCGGCACGCGACTCATCGCCCGCAGCCTCGCCCACAGCTTCGGCGGGACTGCCCAGATGAGCTACCCGCGCGAGGGCGCGGTCCTGACCTTCGAGGCGCCCCTCGACGTGGTTCTGGCGGCCTGACCCGGATGTGGTTGCGCGGCGCTAGGCGCTCAGCCGCGTCTCCGCCTGAAGGTCCCGCAGGGCGGCGACCGTCCGGTCGCGCAGGGTCCTGAGATCGACCAGCGATCGGGTCAGATCGTTGCCCGCGATGGCCGATTCCTCGAGGCCGCGGCAGGCCCGGGACAGTTCGGCGCAGCCGAGCATGCCGGACATCGAGACCAGCGTGTGCGCCTCGCGACCGTAATCGTCGTTGGCGCGATCCGGCCCCTCGAAGGCGGTGGTGAGACTGACGACGAACCGGTCAAGGATGCGGACGAGCTTCTCCGTGCCGATCACGGCCGTGAGTTCCTCGAGCGCGTCCCGGTTCACCAGGGAGTGCGACACCGTCGGTCTCCAAGTACGGATCCGCGACAGCGATCCGAGAGAGGCGCGCAACCAAGGCACCGCTCAACGGCCAAGTTTGCCCCAAAGTGTTTACACCGCGTTGCGTCAGCTTTTCAACAATGCACGGCCGTTCGCGGGGCCGCGCAGGATTGATCCGGGCGCATGGATCGGCCGCCGCGGCGGCAGAACCTCAAGGACGCGGGACCGGCGCGTCCCGGCTAACCGAAGCGTCGCGACGCGCGTTGCGAATCAGTCGGGGCTCTCGTAGCCTCACGATCCTGTCGAGCTCGCACCAGGGAGGGAGCTGCATGATCGCTGTGTACGCTACCTTCCGTACAGGATGTGTCGGCGGCCCCGTGCAGGGCAGCTAGCCGCTCCCCGCCCGCGCCCGGCCCCGCCGCCCGGCGCCTCTGAACCCAGTCCCGCCTGATCTCGCCGGCGCGCATCGTTCGCGATGGGACGCCCGCGTCACCCGGAGCCGACGCCCTCCCGCGTCGGGCACGCGCATGTCTCTGTCGTCTCCCCGGAAGGCGGACGCGGTCCGCCGCGTCCTGGCCTTCGTCGTCCGCAGCTGGCGCAGGCGCTGGCCCCTCGTCACCGGTCTCATCGGCGCGATCACGCTCGCCACCCTGGCGGAAGTCCTGCTGCCGCTCTTCGCGGGACGCCTGGTCGACGCGCTCTCCGGGAGCGACCGCCGCGCGGCGCTGGACGCGGCCTGGCCGGCTTTCCTGGCGATGACCGGGCTCGGCCTCGCCACCGCGCTGCTGCGGCACATCGCCTGGAGCCTCGCGGTGCCGCTCTCCCTGCGCACCATGAGCGACATCGTCGGCAACGGCTTCGCCCGGGTCCAGCGCTTCTCGACCGAGTGGCACGCCAACACCTTCTCGGGCTCCACCGTCCGGAAGATCTCCCGCGGCATGTGGGCGATCGACGGGCTCAACGACACGCTGCTGCTGGCGCTCCTGCCCGCGCTCGTCGTCCTCGCGGGCACGGCCCTGGTGCTCGGCCTGCACTGGCCGGCCCTCGGCGCGACGGTGGCGATCGGCGCGAGCGCCTATGTCGGCGCGACCGTGCTCCTCGCGACGCGCGTCATCGCGCCCGCGGCCGCGCTCTCGAACGCCCTCGACACCCGCCTCGGCGGCGCGCTGAGCGACGCGATCGGCAACAACGCCGTCGTCAAGGCCTTCGCCGCGGAAGCGCGGGAGGAGGCACGGCTCGGCCGGTTGCTGGCGAAGTGGCAGCGGCGGACTCGGCGCACGTGGATGATCGTCACCTGGGGCGGCACCGGCCAGCTCGGGCTGCTGCTCGTCCTGCGCACCGTCATCGTCGCCATCGCCCCGTGGCTTTGGTGGCGGGAGCGGGCGAGCCCGGGCGACGTCGCCTACGTCCTGACCGCGACCTTCGTGGTGCACGGCTACCTCCGCGACATCGGCGGCCACATCAACCACCTGCAGCGGGCCATCAACGAGATGGAGGAGCTGGTCGCCCTGGAGGCCGAACCCGTCGGCGTCGCGGACCGGCCCGGCGCGGTCCCGCTCGCTGTCGCGGGCGGGGCGATCCGCTTCGAGACCGTGCGCTTCCACTACGGCGACCACACGCGGGCGCTCTACGACGGGCTGACCGTGACGATCCCGGCGGGCCAGCGCGTCGGGCTGGTGGGGCGCTCGGGCTCCGGCAAGACGACCTTCGTCAAGTTGATCCAGCGGCTCTACGACGTGTCGGGCGGGCGCGTGACGATCGACGGGCAGGACGTGGCGTCGGCGAGCCAGGCGAGCCTGCGGGCGCAGGTCGCCCTCGTGCCCCAGGAACCGGTGCTGTTCCACCGCTCCCTGGCCGAGAACATCGCCTACGCCCGGCCCGGCGCCTCGGCGCTCGACATCGAGCGGGCGGCGCGCCTCGCCAACGCGCACGACTTCGTGGCGCGGCTGCCGAAGGGCTACGCGACCCTGGTGGGCGAGCGCGGCGTCAAGCTGTCGGGCGGCGAGCGCCAGCGGGTGGCGCTGGCCCGCGCCTTCCTGGCGGACGCGCCGATCCTGATCCTCGACGAGGCGACCTCGAGCCTGGATTCGGAATCGGAAGCCCTGGTGCAGGAGGCGATGGCGCGGCTGATGCGCTGGCGCACCGCCATCGTCATCGCACACCGTATGTCCACCGTGCGGGCCCTCGACCGGATCCTCGTCTTCGACCGCGGCCGTATCGTCGAGGACGGGCCCCACGCCGCCCTGCTGCGCCGCCCGAACGGGGCGTACCGCGCCCTGTTCGAGCGGCAATCCGACCTCGCAAAGAGCGCGTGAGGATCCTGTTCGTCTGCGGCCGGGCGCGCGCCCGCAGCCCGACCGCGGAACGGATCTTCGCGCGCCTGCCCGCATCGAGACGGCCAGCGCGGGCGTGTCACCCGACGCCGACGAGCCGGTAGACGCCGATCATCTCGCCTGGGCGGGGATCGTCGTCGTCATGGAGCGCGCGCACCGGCGCAAGCTGATGCGCCGCTTCGAGGCCGCCCTGCGCAGCACCCGCCTCGTCTGCCTCGACATCCCCGACGTGCACGCCTTCATGGCGCCGGCGCTGGTGGCGCTGCTGGAGGCGCGCGCCGGCCGCTTCCTGCAGCGCTGAGCCCCGCGACGGCGGCCGGCGCATTGCCGTTTTTTAATCCTTCGGTCATGCGACCAAATGATGGCTGCTCTATTATCTGAACACGGAATGAATGAGGCCAATGCAGATGAAGGCCTTATCTCCGGCAGCAGAGGGAGATATTACTATGTCCTATCGCAAATCTATGGCTGCGGCCCTCGTGCTCACCACAATCCTCGGTGGAACTGCCTTCGCGGCGGAGCAGGCCGTCCAGCACAACGGCACGCAGATGAGCGCGAGTCAGGCCGCGGTCGACAAGGATGTCGGCAAGCTCTCGAAGGACGGAGCCCAGGGCTTCAGAGATCTTCAGCTCACCCGCCTCGCGATCTTCGAGGCCAATCCCGGCCAGGCCAAGGACATGATCGCCAAGGCGCAGGCGGCTTTCGCGAAGGCCAAGACCGACGACGCGGTGTTCACCAAGGCCGAGGCCGATCTCAAGTCCCCGGCCGACATGGCCGCCCACAAGGCGACTGCGCCGAGCGACAAGGCCGACGCCAAGGCCGGCGCCAAGGCCGATTCCAAGACGGCCTCCACGGAGCAGGTGGCCTGGGTCCCGGTCGACGCGCAGCTGACCCTCGGCGACGATTTCGTGGCCACGCCCGCCAAGGCCTCCGCGGTCACCGAGGCGAACAAGAACCTCGCCCAGGGGGACCAGAAGGGCGCCCTGGAGAAGCTCAAGCTCGCCCACGTCGACGTCAACTTCACCATGGCGGTCCTGCCCCTGAACAAGACCATCACCGACGTCGATCAGGCGGCGACGCTGATCAACCAGGGCAAGTATTACGAGGCCAACGCCGCCCTGAAGTCCGCGCAGGACAATATGCGCTTCGACGTGATCGACGCGGTCGCGGTGCCCCAGAAGGCGACCGCCGCCACGGCCGACAAGGGGGCGCCGCAGGCCACCGGCTCGACCGCGGGGACCAAGACCAGCAAGTGACCGACCGCTGAAGACGGCCGCGCCCGACGGATCTCGGGCGCGGCCCGGTCGGCGCGCGGAAGGGAGGGCCGCATGCGGCGATTCTGGATCTCGACCATCCTGGGACTCGAACTGCTCCTCGGCGGGACCCTGGCGGCCTCCGCCCGGACGGCGGGGGTTCCGGACTTCAACATCCGGGCGATCTGCGCGCCGGAGCACCGGGCAGGCTCCGACGCCGTCGATCGGGCGAGCTACCGGGGTTGCCTGTCCGACGAGGCCGCCGCGCGGCGCGCCCTGGCCAAGCGCTGGGCGACGTTCGACGTGGCGGAGCGCCGGACCTGCGCGGCGGAGAGCCAGATCGGCGGTGCCCCGTCCTACGTGGCGATGCTGACCTGCGTGCAGCTCGGAAGCCACGCCCTGCCGATCAACCCCTCGGGTCCGCCCTGAGGCGTGAACCGCCACGCGGCGGATCGCACCTCCGTGATCCCCGCATGAGGAACCGGCGATGTCTTCAAGACGTCTCGCACTACCGATCGAATGGAGGAGGCATCATGTTCAAGACTACGGCGCGCGCTGCTCTTTGCCTGGCCTGTCTCTGGTCAGTCACGCCCGCCCTGGCGGCCCCGAAGGAAATGCCGCAGGGCAAGCGCGACGAGATGTCGATGAAGGACACCAAGCGCGAGATGGCGATGCAGCGGAAGGAGAATAAGGAAGCGAACAAGAACGTCGACAGCCTCATCACGAACCGCAAGTGAGCGCGCGCGCCCGCATCGGCGACTGACGTCTTCCCGCCACGACGGGGGCACCGGACGCGGTGCCCCCGTCGCGGCGTCCCTCTCCGGACGCGTTCGGGTCTGGTCCGGGGGCCGCACGCGCAGGCCGCGCCGGTCATCGCGGTCCCACGTGCACGGCACGAACCGTCCTCGCGTGGCCAGGGGACCGGTCGATGGCTTAGGAACGGGGTCCGGGCGCGCGACGGCGCCGCAGGAGCCAGCGCCATGCCGGGTCGGACAACGCCGTGACGGCCTACAGCCTGCGCGCCCGGCTGCTCGCGCTCTGGGTCCTGCTGGTCGCCTCCGCGGCCGCGACCGCCTACCTGATGCTCGGCGTCTACGACCAGTCGACGGGCGTCCAGGTGGCGCAGGCCGATCTCGCGGTCGGGCGGGCCTGCCGCGAGATCATCGACCGGTACGCCGCCCTGGTGCGCGCCCGCGGCGCGAGCGGCGCGGAGGCCGACCTGGTCGGCACCGTGTCGGCCGCGCTGGCGCGCTTCCCGGGCCTCGAGGGCGGGATCTGGAGCGCCGCGCGCGGATCCGTGGCGTACGCCTATCCGACCTACGAGGGATCCGGGCCGAAGACGGATTTCCCGGCGGCCGAGCGCGACGCCGTCGCGGCGCTGAACGCCCAGGCGCTGCGGGTCGACCACGCGGTCTCGGAGCGGCGGCCGAGCCGGACCCAGGTCCTGATGCTCCAGGCCTGCCCGCTGCACGGGCCGGAGACCGGCCTGACCGCGTGGTCGATGACGCGCGCGCACGTCAACGACGGCCCGACCTACACGCGCTTCCTCGCGGGCCTCGGCTTCCTCGCCGCCACGGTGCTTGGATCGGCCGCGTTCCTGAGCTGGTTCCTGTACGGATTCTCCGGGCGGATCGCCCGGCTCGAGGCCGCGCTCGCCGCGGCGCGCCCGGACGGGCAGGACCTGCCCCATCTCGACCGCACCGGCGAGCGTGAACTCGACCGGCTGGTGGACGCCCTCAACGCCGCCGGCGGGCGGCTGCGAGAGGCTCAGGCGCGCATCGTGGCGACCGAGCGCCTCGCCGCCGTCGGCCGGCTGGCGGCGAGCATCGCCCACGAGATCCGCAATCCCATCGCGGCGATGCGGCTCAAGGCCGAGAACGCCCTCGTCAGCGGCGACGCGCACCGCGCCGCCACCGCCCTCGAGGCGGTGCTCGGCCAGATCGCGCGGGTCGACACGCTGCTGCGCGACCTCCTCAACCTCACGCAGGCGCGGCCGCTCAACCGGATGCCAACGCCGGTGGCACCGCTCCTGACCGAGTGCGCGCAGCTGCACGAGGACCTCGCGAGCGCGCGGTCGGTCCGGATCGCGGTCACCGCCGACGGGCTGCCCGCCGCGGACCATCCGCATCTCGACCGGGCGCAGATCGCCCGGGCCGTCGACAACCTGCTGTTGAACGCCCTGCAGCACGCGCCGGCCGGCGGGCGCGTCCGCCTCGGCGCCGAGCGGGTGACGGTCGACGGCGCGCTGCGGCTGCGCCTCAGCGTCGCCGATACCGGCGCCGGGGTCGATCCGGCGATCCGCGCCAGCCTGTTCGAGCCCTTCGTCACCGGCCGGCCCGACGGGACGGGCCTCGGGCTCGCGATCGTGCGCGAGATCGCCGTGGCGCATCGGGGCGAGGCGAGGCTGGTCGAGGACGTGCCGGAGACCACCTTTGTCCTGGATCTGCCATGGCAACCATCCTGATCGTCGACGACGACAGAGCCCTGCGCGACGGGCTCGCCGAGACGGTGACCGATCTCGGGCACACCGCGCTCCCGGTCGCCTCCGGCGCGGAGGCGCTGGCGCGGCTGGGCGCGGGTCCGGTGGCGGCGGTGCTCCTCGACCTGCGCATGCCCGGCGTCCTCGACGGCATGGCCACGCTGGCGCGGATCCGCGCCCTGCCGGAGCCGCCCCCCGTGACGGTCCTGACTGCCTTCGCGAGCCCGGCCAACACCATCGAGGCGATGCGCCTCGGGGCGCACGATCACCTGACCAAGCCGATCGGCCGCGCCGATCTCGCCGCCGCCCTCGACGCGATGCTGCGCGGCGCCCGCTCCGATCCCGGCAGCGCCGCCCCGCCGCCGGGCGACCCGGTGCTGATCGGATCGAGCGCGGGCATGCGGAAGGTCCAGAAGACCATCGGCCTCGTCGCGGACAGCGCGTCCACGGTCCTGATCCAGGGGGAGACCGGCACCGGCAAGGAGGAGGTCGCCCGGGCCCTGCACGCCTTCTCGCGGCGCCGCGCGCGGCCGTTCATCCCGGTGAACTGCGCGGCGATTCCCGCCGAGGCCCTGGAGAGCGAGCTCTTCGGCCATGTCCGGGGCGCCTTCGCCGGGGCGGTCTCGGACCGCGCGGGCGCCTTTCACGAGGCGGAGGGTGGGACCCTGTTCCTGGACGAGATCGGCGACATGCCGGCGGCGATGCAGGCCAAGATCCTGCGGGTGATCCAGGACTGCGTCGTGACCCCGCTGGGGGGCCGGTCCGCGCGGGTCGATGTCCGGCTCGTGGCGGCGACGCATCGCGACCTGCCGGCCCTCGTCGCCGAGGGTGCGTTCCGCGCCGACCTGTACTACCGGCTGAACGTCGTGCCGATCACCCTGCCGCCCCTGCGCGAGCGCCTGGCCGACATCGTGCCGCTCGCCGAGCACTTCCTGGTCCCCTCCGGCAAGCGCCTGAGCGGCGGTGCCGCCTCGCGCCTGCTCGCCTACGAGTGGCCCGGCAATGTCCGCGAGCTGCGCAACGTGGTGGAGCGGGCCGCCGTGCTGGTGCGCGGCGGCGTGATCGCGGCCGAGGCCGTCGATCTGCCGGCCTCGCGATCCGAGCGACGCGGCGACGACGCGGTGGCCGACTGGCTCGCCGGCGACCTGCCCGGGGCGGTGGCCCGCCTGGAACGGACCATGATCGCCGCCGCGCTCCGCGAGGCCGACGGCAACCGCGCCCGGGCCGCGCGCCGGCTCGGCATCCAGCGGCAGCTCCTCTACGCCAAGATCGAGCGCTACGGCCTCGGCGCGCCGGGGACAGATCTGTCGGAAGAGACGACAGAGACTGTCGGGATTCCCGACGCTTCGGCGGGCACCGACACGGCCTGACGCCCGCTTCGGCCGGAGAATCGTTCACATCCCGCGTGAGGTCCCGGCGACGCGGGAACCGATGGCGCACGCGGGCGTCGAGCCCCGCGTGCAGCGGTGCGGCCCCGATCGGGGCCTGCCGACGGCCGGTCGGGGGATCGCGGCAGGATGAACAGGATCGAGACGGGTGCCGGCGGCCGGACGCCCTCGGCCAAGGCCCTGCGCGGGCTCGACGCGCTCAACTTCTTCCTGGCCGACGTGCGCGACGGCCTCGGCCCCTACCTCGCCATCTACCTGATCGCCGTCCGCGGTCCGGACCAGGGCTGGAACGAGGCCACGACCGGCCTCGTGATGACCATCGCGGGCATCCTCGGCCTCGTCGCGCAGACGCCGGCCGGGGCGCTGATCGACGCCACCAACCACAAGCGCGCGGTGGTGATCGGCGGCGCCATCGCGGTGACGGCCAGCTGCCTCGTCCTGCCGTTCATCTCGAACTTCTACCTCGTGACCGCGACCCAATCGATCGCCCACGTCGCCGGGACGATCTTCCCGCCGGCGCTCGCCGCGATCACGCTGGGCCTCGTCGGACCGAAGATGTTCGCCAAGCGGATCGGCCGCAACGAGGGCTTCAACCACGCCGGCAACGCGGTCTCCGCCGCCCTGGCGGGCGGGCTCGCCTACTTCTTCGGGCCGGTGGTGGTGTTCTGGCTGATGGGCATCCTGGCGGCGCTGTCGATCGGCGCCATGCTGATGGTGCCGGCCGACGCGATCGACAACGACCTCGCCCGGGGCATGACCGAGGACGAGGAGGAGGCGCAGGAGAAGCCCTCGGGCCTCGCCACCCTGCTGCAGAACCGGGCGCTGCTGATCTTCGCGGTGCTCTGCGCGATCTTCCACCTCGCCAACGCGGCGATGCTGACCTCGGTGGGCCAGCTCCTGACGCACATCTCGGGCAAGGACCACGCGACCTCGCTGATCGCGGTCTGCATCGTGGCGGCGCAGTGCGTGATGGTGCCGGTGGCGATCTTCGTGGGCGCGAAGGCCGACGTGATCGGCCGCAAGCCGATCTTCCTCACCGCCTTCGGCATCCTGGCGCTGCGCGGCGTCCTCTACACGCTGTCGGACAACCCGTTCTGGCTGGTGGGCGTCCAGCTCCTCGACGGCATCGGCGCCGGCGTCTACGGCGCGCTGTTCCCGATCGTGGTCGCCGACCTGACCCGCGGCGGCGGCCGGTTCAACGCGGCCCAGGGCGCCGTGGCGACGGCCCAGGGGATCGGCGCCTCCCTGAGCGCGACCCTGGCCGGCGTGATCATCGTGTCGGCGGGCTACTCCACCGCCTTCCTGGCGCTGGCGGCGATCGCGGCGCTCGGCTTCGTCCTCTACTTCGCGCTGATGCCCGAGACCCGCGGCGCGGTGCGCGCGGGCAGCGAGCCCGAGAGCGGCGCCGGCATGCCGCCGGCCGTGCCGGCGAGCGCCTGAGCGCGGCCCGCCGACCCGGGGGGCCAGCCTCAGGACGCGGCGGCCAGCTCCGGCACGACTTCGGCAGGCACGACTTCGGCCGGCACGACTCTACTTGACCCGAGTTGGCCCGGCACGGTCGCCTCCGGCGGGGCCTTCCGCGAGACGTAGTAGATGTCGACGGCGCGCCAGAACGCGCCCTGCTCCTCCGTCGAGCGGCGCGCGAGGGACGTCTCGAGGATCGACATCGCGGCCCGCGCGGGCTCGCTCCGCTCGAGTTCCTCGAGCAGGCCGGCGAGATGCAGCATGGGATCTACCTCCGAGCGGACAGCAACCCCCATAAACGTCCGAGCTTGCGTAACGATCCGTCACGCCCTGCGCGTCGGCGCTCTGCATGATCCTTGCCTCGGAGCGGGGCGCGGCTACCATCCCCGCGTCGAGTCCCACTCGCTCTCCCGTCAACCATCGAGGATCTCCGATGTTCTCCTGCCGAAGCGGCGCGGCTCTTCCCCTGCGCGGAGCGGTCTTCGCCCTGGCCCTGGCCAGCGGATTCGGGGCGGCGCCCCTCAGCGCCCGCGAGATGCCCGAGGCGGGCACGGCCGCCGCGGCGAAGAAGCCGAACGTCGTGATCCTCGCCACCGGCGGGACGATCGCGGGCGCCGGGGCGGACGCCGCCAACAGCGCCACCTACACGGCCGCCAAGGTGCCGGTCGACAAGCTGATCGCCGCCGTGCCGCAGGTGAACACCATCGCCAATGTCCGCGGCGAGCAGGTCTTCCAGATCGCCTCGGAGAGCTTCACCGACGCGCAGCTGGTCCAGCTCGGCAAGCGCGTGTCCCAGCTCCTGAAGCAGGACGACGTCGACGGGATCGTCGTCACGCACGGGACCGACACGCTGGAGGAGACCGCGTTCTTCCTCGACCTCGTGGTGAAGAGCGACAAGCCGATCGTGGTGGTCGGCTCGATGCGGCCGGGCACGGCGATCTCGGCCGACGGCGCCCTCAACCTGCTCGACGCCGTCACGGTCGCCGCCAGCAAGGAGGCGATCGGCCAGGGCGTCACCGTGACGATGAACGACTACATCCAGTGCGGCCGCGACGTGAACAAGCGGACCAACATCGTGCCCAGCGCCTTCTACAGCCAGTGGGGGCCGCTCGGCATGGTGGTCGAGGGCAAGACCTACTTCTTCCGCTCGCTGACCAAGCGGCACAACATGAGCTCCGAGTTCGACATCGACCAGATCGACAGCCTGCCGCTGGTGGGCATCGTCTACGGCTCGGGCAACATGATCCCGGGCGTCTACGACGCCGAGCTCCAGGCCGGCGCCAAGGCGATCGTCAACGCCGGCACCGGCAACGGCTCGGTGCCCGGCTACCTCGTCGACAAGCTGAAGGACATCCGCTCCAAGGGCGCCATCGTGATCCGCTCGTCGCGGGTGCCGGACGGCTTCGTCCTGCGCAACGCCGAGCAGCCCGACGACAAGTACGACTGGGTGGTCGCCCACGACCTGAACCCCGCCAAGGCCAAGATCCTGGCGGCCGTGGCGCTCACCAAGACCAGCGACACCAAGGAGCTGCAGCGCATCTTCTGGGAGTACTGAGTCCGGGGGCGCGCCGCGTCCCCGGGGCTCGACCCCGTCCTGGGGCGGGCCGGCGTCGGGCGTCCGGGCAGAGGCGCGCGGTGGCCGTCCTCGCGCGCGGAGCGAAGCCGTCCGGGGTCGCGCTGCCCTGGGTCACGTCGCTCCGCGGGTGACGGTGCGGCGGGCGGCCCGCGCGGCGTCGCCGGCGCTCGCCCCGGGTTACATCCCGCGGCGCACCCCTTAGATACCGGGCACCGACGCGGCCGCGCGGCCGATCCCGACTCGCGGCATCGGCCCCGCCCCCGTCGGCACCGAGCCTGGAGGAACAAGCATGACCGAGCTTCATCCCGAGGTCGCGGCGGTCACCGAGCGCGTGGTGACGCGCTCCCGCGAGACCCGGCGCGCCTATCTCGACCTGATCGCCCGCGAGCGCGAGGCGGGGGTCCGGCGCGGCAAGCTCGCCTGCGGCAACCTCGCCCACGGCTTCGCGGCCTCCGGCGAGGACAAGGCGGCGATCCGCGACGAGCGGACGGTGATGAACATCGGCATCGTCACCGCCTACAACGACATGCTGTCGGCCCATCAGCCCTACGGGCGCTACCCGGACCAGATCAAGCTGTTCGCCCGGGAGCGCGGCGCCACCGCGCAGGTCGCGGGCGGCACGCCGGCCATGTGCGACGGGGTCACGCAAGGGCAGAGCGGCATGGAGCTGTCGCTGTTCTCCCGGGACACGATCGCGCTCTCGACCGCGGTCGCGCTGAGCCACGGCATGTTCGACGGCGCGGCCCTGCTCGGCATCTGCGACAAGATCGTGCCGGGCCTGCTGATCGGGGCGCTGCGCTTCGGCCACCTGCCGACGATCCTGATCCCCGCCGGGCCCATGCCGTCGGGCCTCGCCAACAAGGAGAAGCAGCGGATCCGCCAGCTCTACGCCGAGGGCAAGGTCGGCCGGGCGGAGCTGCTCGAATCCGAGTCCGCCTCCTACCACGCGGCCGGGACCTGCACGTTCTACGGCACCGCCAACTCCAACCAGATGATGATGGACATGATGGGCCTGCACATGCCGGGCGCGTCCTTCATCAATCCCGGCACCAAGCTGCGCCAGGCCGTGACCCGGGCGGCGATCCACCGCCTCACCGAGATCGGCGGCGCCGGCAACGACTACCGGCCGCTCGGCCTCTGCGTCGACGAGAAGGCGATCGTCAACGCCGCGGTCGGGCTCCTCGCCACGGGCGGATCGACCAACCACGCGATCCACCTGCCGGCGATCGCGCGCGCGGCCGGCATCGTCATCGACTGGGAGGATATCGACCGCCTCTCCAGCGCCGTGCCGCTGATCGCCCGCGTCTACCCGAACGGCGCCGGCGATGTGAACCACTTCCACGCCGCGGGCGGCATGAGCTTCGTGATGGCGGCCCTGCTCGACGCGGGCCTGCTGCACGACGACATCCTGACCGTGGCGGGCCAGTCGCTGCGCGACCACGCCCGCGACCCGAAGCTCGACGGCGAGGAGCTGGTCTTCGAGGACGCGGTGCCGGAGAGCCTGGACGACACGATGATCCGCCGGCCCGGCAACCCGTTCCAGCCCGACGGCGGCATGCGGCTCGTGAAGGGCAATCTCGGCCGGGCGACGTTCAAGACCAGCGCCGTGGAGGAGCACCGCCGCACCATCGAGGCCCCGGCCCAGGTCTTCTCCGACCAGGACGAGGTGCTGAAGGCCTTCAAGGCCGGGGAGCTGGAGCGGGACGTGGTCGTCGTGGTCCGGTTCCAGGGCCCGAAGGCGAACGGCATGCCCGAGCTGCACAAGCTCACGCCGCCGCTCGGCGTGCTGCAGGATCGCGGCCACAAGGTCGCCCTGGTGACGGACGGGCGGATGTCGGGCGCGTCGGGCAAGGTCCCGGCCGCCATCCATCTCAGCCCCGAGGCGCTGGGCGGCGGCCCGATCGGGCGGATCCGCGACGGCGACATCGTCCGGCTCAGCGCCGCCGACGGGCTGCTGCAGGTTCTCGTCGACGACGCGGAATTCGCGGCCCGCCCCGAGGCCGAGGCGCCGGAGCCCGCGACGGGCACCGGGCGGGAGCTGTTCGCGTTCATGCGCCAGGGGGCCGACACGGCGGAGCGGGGCGCCTCGGCGATGCTCGCCGCCGCCGGCCTCTGAAATCAGCAGGGAGTTGCCGACCATGAACGATCTGACCAGCATCGACGCGCTGATGCGCTCCGTGCCCGTCATTCCGGTCCTGGTGATCGACGACGCGGCCCAGGCACGGCCCATCGCCGAGGCCCTGGTGAAGGGGGGCCTGACTGCCCTGGAGGTCACCCTGCGGACCCCGGCCGCCCTGGACGTCATCCGGGAGATGACCCGGGTCGAGGGCGCGGTGGTGGGCGCCGGGACGGTGCTGAACCCGCGCGACCTCGAGAACGCCCTCGCGGCGGGCGCCGAGTTCATCGTGTCACCGGGGCTGACGGCGCCCCTGACCGACGCCGCCAAGGCGAACGGCGTGCCCTACCTCCCCGGCGTCGCGACGGCAGCCGACATCATGCGCGGCCTCGACCACGGGCTCGACCGGTTCAAGTTCTTCCCGGCCGAGGCCGCGGGCGGGATCAAGGCGCTGAAGGCGCACGCGGCGGTGTTCGGCGCGGTGCGGTTCTGCCCCACGGGTGGGATCACCGAGGCGACCGCCCCCGACTGGCTGTCGATTCCGTCCGTGCTCTGCGTGGGCGGGAGCTGGGTGGTGAAGCCCGGCACGCCGGATCCGGCGGCGATCGAGCGGGCCGCCCGGGCCGCCGCGGGGCTGCGGACGGCGTGAGCCCCGCAACCGCCGTCCTTGCGAGCGGAGCGAAGCGAGCCAGGGCCGCGCCACATCTCCAGGATGTCGCGCTGCCCTGAGTCACTTCGCTGCGCTCGTGATGACGGAGAGGGCACGGCCCCCACCCGCAGAGAGAGGTGGGAGCTGTTGCAGCCCCTCACTCCGCCGGGAGCGGCTGCCTCTGCACCCGCGGGACGAACACACCGCTCTCCGGCTCGAGCGCGATGCGCCGGTCGTGGAAGGCGTCGAGCGTCGAGCGGTGGCCGATCGACACGATCGTCGTGCCGGGGAGCCGCTCGCGCAGCATCCGGTAGAGGGCCGCCTCGGAAGGCTCGTCGAGGGAGGCCGTGGCCTCGTCGAGGAACAGCCATTCGGGCTTCGCCAGGAGCGCGCGGGCGATGGCCAGTCGCTGCTGCTCGCCGCCCGACAGCCGCCGCTCCCAGGTGTCGCTCTCGTCGAGGTGGTCGACGAGGTGGGCGAGCTGCGCGGCCGTCAGGGCGTCCCGGATCGCCGTGTCCGGGAACTGGTCGGTGGTGTTCGGGTAGACCACGGCGCCGCGCAGGGTGCCCTGCGGGATGTAGGGCCGCTGCGGCAGCAGCAGGGCCGACTGCCCGGCGGGCACGTCGACCCGGCCCTTGCCGAACGGCCAGATCCCCGCGATCGCCCGGAACAGGGTCGATTTGCCGGAGCCGGAGGGACCGGTGACCAGGGTCGCGCCGCCGCGCGGCAGGGTCAGCGCGTCGGCGGTGACGATCGGCTTCCCGTTCGGCAGGGCGAGGACCAGATCGCGCGCGGTGACGTCGCCGGCACTCTCGTTCCCCTGGACGAGACCGTAGCCCGCCGCCTCCAGCGCCTCGGCCTTGGTCATCGCCCGGCGGAAGGAGCCGAGACGGATGGTGTTGGCCTTGTAGGCCGCCAGCGTCGTGTACGAATCCACGAAGAACGACAGCGAACTCTGCACCTGGCTGAAGGCCTGGGAGGTCTGCTGGAGTGCGCCCAGCGTGATCTTCTTGGCGAAGAAGGACGGCGCCGCCAGCACCATCGGGAAGATCACGCTCGCCTGCCGGTAGCTGAACGTGAAGGCGATCAGCTTGATGCGGCGGAAGATGATCCCGACGTAGTTGTCGATCACGCTGTGGAACAGCGTCGACAGCCGCGAGGCCTCCGCACGCTCGCCGCGCAGCAGGGCGATCTGCTCCGAGTAGATGCGGTTCCGGGCCAGCGCGAAGCGGAAATTCGCCTCGACCTGCTCCTGCCGGAAGTCGAGCCCGATGAGCGGCCGGCCGATCAGGTGGGTGAGCCACGTGCCGACCACCGCGTAGGCGATCACCAGCCAGACCAGGAAGCCCGGGATCACCGTGTCGGTGAACGGCACGACGAAGTCGCGCGACAGGGTCCAGAGGATCACGATGAACGAGACGAGCTGCGCGGCCTGGCTGAGCAGGCGGATCGACAGCGTCGTGGTCTGCACGATGAAGCTGTTGACGTCGGCCTGGATACGCTGGTCCGGGTTATCCGCCTCCTCGTCGGTGAACGGGATCCGGTAATGCGTGCCGTTGCCGAGCCAGCGCTCGTACAGGCTGTGCGTCAGCCACGTGCGCCAGCGGATCAGCAGCGAGGAATCCACGAACAGGTCGAACATGCCGATGGCGATGTTCAGCGTGGCCAGCGGCACGAACACCCAGAGCAGCTGGTACCAGAACGCGTTGGCGTCGTATTCCTGGAGCGAGTTGTAGATGTCGCGGTAGAAGAAGTTGAACCGCAGCGTCAGCGCCACGTCGGCGAAGTTGACGAAGATCGACAGCGCCACGAGGTTGCGGCCGATCCGTCCCTCGGTGGTGCCGAACCAGCGGAACAGGCCGATCTCCTTGGTCGGCTTGTCGCGATTGGCGAAATACGGGTCGGCGATGTTGGTGATCGCGCGGATCGGCTCGAGATGCGAGATGCCGAGCACGATGGCGGCGAAGACCACCGCGCCGGTGGCCGCGAAGGCGGGCGGGAGCAGGGCCGCGATCACCGGCGGCAGCAGCCCCATGGCGGCGACCGTCTTCGAGCCGGCGAGCAGCAGGTACCCGACGCCGTAGACCGACACGAAGACCTTCAGGTAGGCCGAGATGCCGTTCGAGGCGATCAGGATGCCCGCCATCGCGAAGCCGGCGAGGGAGACGTAGAGCGGCGGGCTCGGGATTCCGGGAAACGCCAGCAGGATCAGCGCGGCCAGGGCCGTGAGCACGGCCTGGATACCCAGTCCGGTCCTGAGTGCTGCCACCGTCGATCCCCCATCCGTGCGCGCCCGCTCGGGACGCCGCCGGCGGCCTTGGCCCCGGCAGATGGCCAGATAGTGGCACTGTGCCCGCGCTGTCGCGTGAAACTTTGGTCACGTTCCGGCGGTGCGGCGATTTACGCCGGCGGCGCGGCTACCAGTTCCACTCCTCGAAGCCGGGTTCGCGGCAATGGTAGCCGATCGGGCATTGCGGGTTGTCCCGCGTCGGGGCGAAGCGCAGCTCGGCGATCTCAGAGCCGCTGCACTGACCGGGATTGCTGACGAAGCGCTCCGGCGCCGACCCGGCGGCGATGATCACGTCGCCCTCGTTCCTCACGAGGGCCATCGCCTCGGAGCAGGTCATGCGCGCCGTCATCGAGCCGCGGGGCGGGCGGGACTGGGCATGGGCCTCGACCCCGGCCGCGACTGCGGCGAGGTGGGTGAACAGCAGAGCGAGGGCCAACGGCCTCATCGGGCACGGATTCCGGTACGCACCCGGGAAGAAAGCCCGCGGGTCTGGCGCCATCCTGCACAAGCGGGCCGTCCGAGACTGTCACCGGAATGCGCCACCGGGCCGCTTTCGCCGTTGGACCGCCGCAATCGGCGGATTAGGAGATTCCGGGATCGCCGGAAGCAGCTGTAGATCTGTGGTCGTGGACGCCTGCGCGGGCGGCCCCGGCACGACGGCAGGACCGGCCCCCCGGCACGCGTCTCCGGCGCCCCGCGTGCCGGCCGACCGGCGCCGGAGCCAAGGGACCCAGCGATGTCCGCTCTCTCGATCCTCGACATCTCCGCCGTGCGCGCCGCGCCCGTCTCCCGCGAGCCCTACGCCTACACGCTGGGCAGCAACGTCCTGAATCCCGACGCGATCGACGACATCCGGCGCGACTTCCCGGACATCGGCAAGCCCGGCTACCTCACGGTGGACGAGGTCGCGCTGAAGGGCCGGTTCAAGGCGCTGATCGACGAGCTGGAGAGCGACGCCTTCTCGGAGATTCTCGGCGAGAAGTTCGGCATCGACCTCGTCTCCTGCCCGCGGCTGACGACCATCATGCGCCGCAGCCAGCTGAAATACGGCTCGATCCACACCGACGGCCCGTCGAAGGTGCTCACCCTGCTCGTCTACATGAACGATGCCTGGGATGCCCCGGCGGCCGGCCGCCTGCGGGTGCTCTACGACGGACGCAACTACGAGCCCTTCGCGGTGGAGGTTCCGCCGACCATGGGCACGATGTTCGCGTTCCTGCGGGCGGACAATTCCTGGCACGGCCACGAGCCCTTCGAGGGCGAGCGGCGCGTGGTGCAGGTGGCGTGGCTCAAGGACGCCTCGGAGTTGGAGCGCAAGCGCAAGCGCAACCGTACGGCGCAGTTCCTGAAGGGCATCTTCGGCCGCTGATCGGACGAGAGGGGGGCAGGCCATGGGGGCGGTGGTGCTGGCGGATCCGGGCGACGGGGCGCGTTCCGGCTCCTGGCGTCGCTTCGCCCTGCCGACGCTCCTCATCCTCGGCTGGGTGGGCCTCTTCGCCTACAGCGCCGCCTACCTGACCGAGGACCTGCCGTTCCGCCCGTCCAGGCCGGAAGCGAGCCCGTCCGCGGACGGCTCCTCCGGCCCGCGCGCCGCGCGCCGCGTCGTGATGCTCGACGAGCCCGACCAGTTCGCGCCCCCGGCCGAGCCGCCCAGCCAGACCGCCATGGCGGCCTCGTCGCCGCCGGCGCCCGCCCAGAACGCCGCGGCGGTACCCTCGGCGGCGGCGACCGCCCGCCCGTCGCCCGCCCCTGCCCCTGCCCCTGCCGCGGCCCCGGCGGTCGCCCCGGCCGAGTATGTCGGTGTCTGGGGGCCGACACCCGAGGCCTGCGGGACCCGGTCGCGGCGGCGCGGCTACATCCCGGCCACGATCACGGCGGATCGCGCCCGCGCGGGCCGCACGCTCTGCGTCTTCCACGACACGCGTCGGAGCGGCGCCGCCTGGGTCACCGCCGCCGAGTGCAGCGATCGCGGCCGTCACTGGTCGTCGCAGGTCCGCCTGCAGGTGGACGGCGAGCATCTGACCTGGTCGAGCAGCCGCGGGACCTCGACCTATATCCGCTGCGGGCGCCGCGCCGGCTGAGCGGTGCCGTCACGCCGCCGGATCCGCCCCGCGCCCCTCGGCCGCGCGCAGGACGATCCGCGCCGCCGCGCGGCTCGGCGTGTCCTCCGCGGCGAGCCGCATCCGCCCGTCGATGCGGCCGAGGGCGGCGAGCTGGGTCTCCCGGTCCTCACCGCCGGCCAGGAGCGGCCGCAGGGCGCCGGCGAGGCGGTCCGGGGTACAGTCGGCCTGGACGAATTCCGGCATCGCGTTCTCGGCGAGGATCAGGTTCGGCAGCACGATGCTGGGGACCTGGATCAGCCTGCGGGCGATGAACTCCTCCGCCCGCGAGACCTTGTAGGCGACGACCATCGGGACGCCCGCGAGCGCCAGCTCCAGCGTGACCGTGCCGGAGGCGGCGAGCGCCGCCCGCGCCTCCCGGAAGGCGGCGTACTTCGGTGCCTCGCCGGTGACGATGCGGACCGGCACCGCCCAGTCGGCCGAGAGCCGCTCGATCAGGTCCCTGTGCCGGGTCACGGCGGGCAGCACCGCCTCGACCGCCAGGCCCTCGGCCACGCGGGCCAGCGCCGCCCCGAAGACCGGCATCAGCCGCTCGATCTCGGACCGGCGGGAGCCTGGCAGGACCACGAGGCTGTAGGGAACGGCCTCGCGCCGTCCCCGCTCGGCCGCGCCGGGCCGCAGCTCCGGGAGGCGCTCGATCAGCGGGTGCCCGACATACGTGCAGGGTGGTCCGCCGAGCCGCCGATGCGCGTCGGGCTCGAAGGGGAGCAGGGCCAGGACGTGGTCGATGAACGGCCGCATGGCCTTCGCCCGCCAGGGCCGCCACGCCCAGACGCTCGGCGACACGTAGTCGATGATCGGGAGGCCGGGCGCCGCCCTGCGCACCCGCCGCGCCACCGCGTGGGTGAAGCCCGGACTGTCGATGATCACCAGCACGTCGGGCCGGGCGCGGACCGTCGCCTCGACCGTCTCGCGGATGCGGCGGAGCAGGGTCCGGGCCCGGGCGAGGACCGGCAGGTAGCCCATCACCGCCACGTCATCGAGGGGGAACAGGGACGCGAATCCCGCCTCCGCCATGGCCTCGCCGCCGACGCCGCCGAACACGGTGTCGGGCGCGGCCTCGCGCAGGGCGCGCATCAGCTTGGCGCCGAGCTGGTCGCCGGAATCCTCGCCGGCCACGAGCCAGATCGTCCGGGGCCGGCCGGTCACGGCGCGCCTCCGTACCCGACCACGAACAGGCCGAGGCGGTCGGCCTCCGCGGCCGTCGCCGCCCGGTCGATGACCAGGGTCCCGCCCGCCTCCAGGGCGAGGCCGGCGCAGCCCGCCCGGGCCGCGTTGCGCACGGTCCGCGCGCCGACGGCCGGGAGATCGATGCGGCGGTCCTGGCCGACCTTCGGGGCCTTCACCAGCACGGTCGCGGGCATCGCTCGGCCGAACCCGAAGGGGCGGCGTCCCAGGGCCCGCGCCCGGGCGAGCATGCGGTCCGTGCCCTCCGGTCCCTCCACCGCGAGGATCCGGTCGCCGGCCAGGACCACCGCCTGCCCCAGATCGTAGGGCGAGAGCGCGTCGAGGACGCCGCGCCCGGTGCGGATCGTGGCGGCCGCCTCGGCGTCCGGGGCCCGGCGCCCGAGGGGGCCGTCCGGGCAGAGCAGGTCCGGCGCGGCCTCGTGGACGCCGACGACCCGGTGGCCCGCCTCCTCGACCAGCGCGACGGCGGCCCGCAGCAGGCGGTCGTCCCCGCCGCCGGCGATCGCCCGCAGGGCCTCCCGGTTGCGCAGGGCGGCGCCCGCGTTGAGGATCGCGGCCGGGCTCGGGCGGGAGACCCCGCCCGCCGGCACCACGGTCGCCGGCCCCCAGCGCCGCAGCAGCCTCAGGGTGGCGGCGAGATCGAGGAGGTCGACCGTGGCGTCGGCGCCGGCACGCAGGGCCGGCCCGGTGAAGCCGCGCAGCGCGATCACCCGGAAGGGCCGGCCCGCCCGGCGGAGCGACTCGGCGACGAGCTCCGGCAGGCGCCCGGCCCCGGCGATCAGGACCAGGGCCCCCTCGGGGGCGGGATCGGCATCGGTCACGGCCCGGCCGCTCAGGCGGCGCTGATCGGGGTCGGAACCTCGCGCGGCGTGCAGATCGAGCGCTTGCCGCCGAGGCGGATGAAGTCGAGGATCTCGGCGACCGCCGCGTGGGACTCGAAGGTCGCCGCCACGTCCTCGACCCGCTCCATCAGCGTGCCCTCGGGGGCGAAGAGCAGGCGGTAGGCGCGCCGCAGCGCGTGGATGTCCTCGCGGGCGAAGCCGCGGCGCTGGAGCCCGATGATGTTGAGCCCCGACAGGTAGGCCCGGTTGCCGAGCACCATGCCGTAGGGGATGCAGTCGTTCTCCAGGCCCGACAGGCCGCCCACGAAGGCGTGCGCGCCGACCCGCGCGAACTGGATCACGGCGGCGCCGCCGCCCAGGATCGCGTAGTCGCCGACGCTGCAATGGCCCGCCAGCATGACGTTGTTGGAGAAGATCACGTGGGCGCCGACCCGGCAATCGTGGCCGACATGCGAGTTGGCCAGGAAGGTGCAGTGGTCGCCGACCACGGTCTCCAGCCCGCCGCCGCTGGTGCCCGGGTTCATGGTGACGCCCTCGCGGATCAGGCAATCGGCGCCGATCGTCAGGGTCGAGGGCTCGCCGCGGTACTTCAGGTCCTGCGGCTGGTGGCCGATCGACGCGAAGGGGAAGATCCGCGTGCGGGGGCCGATCGCGGTCCGGCCCGCCAGGACCACGTGGCTGATGAGTTCGCAATCCGCGCCGAGCTGGACCTCGGGCCCGACATGGCAGAAGGGGCCGATCCGCGCCCCGTCGCCGATCCGGGCGCCGGCCTCGATCACGGCGCTCGGGTGGATGACGGGCGCGGTCACTCCGTCACCAGCATGGCGCTGATCTCGGCCTCGGCGACCAGCGTGCCGTCGACCCGGGCCTCGCCGCGGAACCACCACATGGTCCGGCGCTGGTTCAGCTTCGTCATGTGGAAGCGCACCTGGTCGCCGGGGGTGACGGGCTTGCGGAACTTGCACTTGTCGATGGTCATGAAGAACACCTGCTTGGTGTTCCGCCCGTCCGCCCGGATGTGGCGGCAGCAGATCGCGCCCGCCGTCTGCGCCATGCCCTCGATCAGGAGCACGCCCGGGAAGACCGGCATGTCGGGGAAATGGCCCATGAACTGCGGCTCGTTGGCCGTGACGTTCTTGATGCCGACGCAGGATTCGTCGCGGTCGATCTCGACGATGCGGTCCACCATCAGGAACGGGTAGCGGTGCGGCAGCAGCTCCAGCAGCGTCTGGATGTCGGCTATGCCCAGCTCGGTGCCGGTCTCGCGCGCCGCCTCACTCATCGAAATCCGCACCTCGACTTGCCGCCTTCGGCGGCCCGCAATCCGGCCGCCTTCGGCGCGCCGACCGCCCTCTTCGGAAGAAATCGCCGGAAGCGCAAGGCCTTCCCGGTCAGGCGTCGTCGCCCGCGGGCTCCTTGCCCGAGCGTTCGGCGAGGCGCGCGAGCGTCGTCAGCTCGCGGAACCACGCCCGCACCGGCTTGGCGGGCGTCCCGCCCCAGCGGCTTCCCGGCGGCACGTCGCGGTTGACGTTGGACGAGCCGGCGATCTGGGCGCCGCGGCCGATGCGCAGGTGGCCGACGACGCCGACCTGGCCGCCGAGGACGACGTAATCCTCCAGCGTGGTCGAGCCCGAGATGCCGACACCCGACACGATGACGCAGTGGCGCCCGATCACGACGTTGTGGGCGATCTGCACGAGGTTGTCGATCTTGGTGCCCTCCCCGATCACCGTGTCGCGCGAGGCGCCCCGGTCGACCGTGGTGTTGGCGCCGATCTCGACGTCGTCCTGGACGATGACGCGCCCGACCTGCGGCACCTTGAGGTGGGTGGCGCCCATGGCGAAGCCGAACCCGTCCTGCCCGAGCCGGGCCCCGGGATGGAGGATAACCCGGTTGCCGAGGAGGGCGTGGCTCAGAGTCGTGCCGGCACCGATCGCGCAGTCGCGCCCGATCCGGACGCCCGGTCCGATCACGGCGTTCGGCCCGACCACCGTCCCGGCGCCGATCTCGGCCCCCGGCCCGATCACCGCGCCGGGATCGACCGTGACCCCGTCCTCGAGCCGGGCCTCGGGATGGACGTGGGCGCCGGAAGCGACGCCGCGGACCGCGAACTGGGAACCGGGACGCAGGGCGTCCGGGTGAAGCCGGCCGAGCAGGGCCGCGTAGGCGCGGTAGGGATCGCGGCTGACGAGGGCGACGGTCCCGGCGGGACAGCGCGCCGCGAAGCGGGGGGAGACCAGGCAGACGCCCGCCCGCGTCGCCGCGAGGGCGTCGCCGTAGCGGGCATTGTCCATGTAGGCGAGGTGGTCCGGACCGGCGCTCTCCAGGGAGGCCGCGCCGCTGAACCGGCGATCCGGGTCGGCCCCCTCGGGGAGGCCCGTGCCGGCGGCCGCCGCGATCTCGGCCAGCGTGAGCCCGGCGGCGGCGGCGGTGAAGAAAATGGGATCTGACATGCTGGGCAACGCGCCGGCCGGGACAATCCGGCCGGCGCGCGGGATTTTTATCAGAAGCGCGAGCCGCCGGAGAAGCGGAACGCCTGGACCTGATCCGCGCCGATATGGCCGAACTTGCCGAGGATCGGGACGAACACCTTCTGACCCTCGTCCTTCGACAGAGCGTAGGCGTAGTCGAACCGGATCGGGCCGAGCGGCGAGTTCCACAGGATGGACGCGCCGATCGAGGAGCGAATCGCCGCCGTGTCGCGGACGTTCACGCATTCCGGCTCCACGCCGATCGTGAAGGCGTTGAAGTTGCACTTCCCGGTCGTCGGCGAGATGCCGTTGATGAAGGCGTCGCCGTTCACGTTGAAGTTCCGCTGGCCGTGATAGCCGAACAGCGTGCCGGCATCGGCGAAGAGCGCGCCCTTCAGGCCCAGATCGCGCGGAACGAGAGGCAGCGGGAACTGAACTTCGAGCGTGCCGCCGACGTAGGTGGAGCCGCCGATCGCGTTCGAGCGGGCGTCGGCGATGCCGACGTCGCGCGGACCGATGCCGTTCGGCGCGAAGCCGCGGACCAGCGACGGGCCGAGGAAGAACTGGTCGGTCACCCGCAGCGGGTCGTTGTTGAGCGACGAGATGTGGCCGCCCTGGAAGCGGATGAAGCCGACGACGTCCTCGAAGATCTCCTTGTAGTACCGCGCGTCGGCGGTCACGCGGAAGAACTTCGAGTCGCCGCCCAGGCCGGCGACGTCGGGCTTCAGCTCGGCGTAGAGGCCGTTGCGCGGCGCGCCGATCACGTCGAGGGTCGAGTAGGCGAGCGTCAGGCCGGCCAGCGAGGTCAGCGTGTTGCCCTGCGAGCCCTTGATGGCGATCGAGGCCTCGCCGTCATACGCGCAGTTCGGGTAGATCGACTGGCCGCCGATGTTCCGGCCGGTGTTCGGGTCGATCGTGCCCGCCGCGTAGGTGGCGGTGTAGCCCGGGATCGGGATCGAGCAGTCGTTATACGGCCGCTTGAGGGTGTTCGGCACCTTCAGCTCGGTGTTGTACAGCGAGTAGCGCAGCGTGATGCCGAACTCCTCGGTGATCGGCAGGCCGAGGCGCAGCTGACCGCCGTACACCGTGGTCTCGTAGCGCGAGTACCGGGTCAGGTCGGAGTACTTGTAGAAGGCATCGAAGCCCGCCGCGAGGCGGTAGCCGAGGAAGTACGGCTCGGTGAAGGAGAAGTCGACGCCGCGCGAGTACTGGCCGCCCGTGCCGGCGAGCCGGACGTACTGGCCGCGACCGAGGAAGTTCGACTCGGAGACCGAGACCTCGCCGATGATGCCGTCCTGGGTGGAGTAGCCGCCCGCCACCGAGAACGAACCCGTGGGCTGATCCTCGACGTCGATGTTGATGATCACGCGGTCCGGAGCCGAGCCCGGCTCGTTGGAGAAGCGGACCTTCTTGAAGAAGCCCAGGCCGTTCAGGCGCCGCTCGGCGCGGTCGGTCAGCACGCGGTTGTAGGCATCGCCCTCGGCGATATCGAGCTCGCGGCGGATGACGTAGTCGCGGGTGCGGGTGTTGCCGCGGATGTTGATGCGCTCAACGTAGACGTGCGGGCCGTCCTCGACCACGAAGCCCAGGGAGACCTGGTGGCTCGCCGGGTCGCGCTGGCCGGTCGGGCGGACCTGCGCGAACGGGTAGCCGGCGCGGTTGACCTGGCGGGTGACGTTGTTGAGCGTCTTCTCGACGTCGTCGGCGTTGTAGATGTCGCCCACCGAGGTCGCGATGTCGCTGTCGAGCTGCGTGGTGTCGAGGCCCGGCAGGCGCGAATCCACCTGGACGGCGCCGACCTTGTACTGCTCGCCCTCGTTCACCGTGATGGTGATGACGTAGCCGGACTTGTCGCCCTCGACGTAGCGCGCGTCGGCGCTGACCACCTGGAAGTCGGCGTAGCCGTTCTTCAGGTAGTAGCGGCGGACCTGGTCGAGGTCGTTGGTGATGCGGTCGGGATCGTAGACGTCGGAGGTCTTGATGAACGACAGGAAGTTCATCTCCGAGGAGCTCATCAGCCCCTTCAGCGTCCGCTCCGAGTAGGCGTTGTTGCCGACGAAGTTGATCGAGAGGATGCCGGTCTTATCGCCCTCGTCGATCTGGTAGATCACGTCGACGCGGCCGTTGGGCAGGTCGACCGTCCGGTAGGTCACCTTGGCGGTGCCGCGACCGAAGCGCTTGTAGACGTCGCGGATGCGCGCGAGGTCGGCGTTGACGATCGCCTCGCTGTACGGCCCGCGGGCCTTGGCCTCGACGATCCCCTCGAGGGTCGCCTTCTCGACCTTCTTGTTGCCCTCGAAGACAACGCGGTTGATCAGGTTGTTCTCGCGGACCGTCACCACCGTGCGGCCGCCCGACTGGGCGACCTTCACGTCGGAGAACATCCCGCTCGCGAGCAGGTTGCGGCGGGCCTCCTCGGCGGAGCCGGACGCCGTCCCGGTCACGTAGGACCGGATCGTGTCGGCATCGACGCGCTGGTTGCCCTGGACGACGATCTGCTGCGCCTGGGCAGCCCCGCTCAGGACGACACCCAGACCGGCAGTGACTAGGACGATGGTTTTCCGCACCGACTTACGTCGGGGCTTCCCCGTCAACGACATCATGCAATCGCCCGTTTCTGTTCTGGTCGCGGGGGTTAGCCCGTCACAGGCGACCGTTGATCGGCCGTCCCGTCACCTGGTCCAAGCGTGGCTTCGGTCCAAGCGTAGCTCTTAGCGGGATTCCCCTGCCAAGCAAACGCGCGGGAGGCCATCGTCAGGGGATTTTGGGGGGTCGTGGCCTTCGCGCCACTTAACGGTGCGGTCAGGCTGCGGGCAAACCGCGGATCATGGTGAACGCGCCGTAAACGCCTGTGCCATCGCGGCTTTTTTGCCGTGCTCGCGACCGCGTGAACGCGTTCTTAACCCCGTTTCGACGCGCCGGCGGGGCGTCATCCGGGCGGTCTCCGGGCGAGATCGCGGCCGGATTGGGGCAGCGTTTCCGGTGGAGATCCGGCACGGATCCCGGGATCCCCGCCGGCCCCGGATCAGGTGTTCCGCCAGGAGGCGCCGAGGTTGAGGATGTCGTTCCACGCGGCGAACAGCATCAGCATCAGCACCAGGGCGAGGCCGATGCGGAAGCCGATCTCCTGGGCCCGCTCGCTGAGGGGGCGGCCGCGCACCACCTCGAAGGCGTAGAACAGCAGGTGGCCGCCATCGAGCAGCGGCACCGGGAACAGGTTGAGCAGGCCGATCGACACCGAGAGCAGGGCGATCAGCCCGACGAGGCCGCCGACGCCGCCGGTCTTGGCGACCTCGCCGGAGACGCGGGCGATGCCGATCGGGCCCGAGAGCTGGTCGGCGGATTCCCGGCCGGTCACGAGCTTGCCGAGATACGAGAAGGTGCGCTCGACGACGAAGTAGGTCTCCTTCACGCCGAGATTGAGCGAGTCGAGCGCCCCGTACTGCACGAGCCGCGCCTCGGAGCCGGCGGGCGAGCGGATGCCGAGGCGGCCGATCCGGTGGCGGCCGAACGGCGTCTTCTCCTCGAAGGTCGCCGGCGTCGCCTGGA
Organism: Methylobacterium sp. C33D; assembly: GCF_053345825.1. Lineage (NCBI taxonomy): Bacteria > Pseudomonadati > Pseudomonadota > Alphaproteobacteria > Hyphomicrobiales > Methylobacteriaceae > Methylobacterium > Methylobacterium sp. C33D. The sequence continues at coordinate 17,115 of NZ_JBKFAV010000029.1, read as the reverse complement.
TGGTGATGGGCTGGTCGTTGCGCTCCACCGTGAAGGTCAGCGGCGTCCCGGCGCTGCCGGTCACCGTGCGGTACATGGCGTTGAAGTCGCCGATCTTCTCGCCGTCGATGGCGGTGATCACGTCGCCGGGCTGGAAGCCGGCCTGGGCGGCGACGCTGTTCGGCTCCACCGACGAGACCCGGGCGGGCAGCTCGTAGCGGCCGCCGAGCCAGATGGCGCCCGCGAAGAGCAGGATCGCCAGGATGAAGTTCGCCACAGGGCCGGCGGCGACGATCGCGGCGCGCTTGGCCACGGGCTGGGTCGGGAAGCTGATCGCCCGCTCCTGCGGGCTCATCCGGGCAACCGCCTCGGGATCCGGCATGCTGGCGCCGTTCACGTCGCCGTGGAACTTCACGTAGCCGCCGAGCGGGATCGCGCAGATCTTCCAGCGGGTGCCGCGCCGGTCGTTGAAGCCGAACAGCTCGGGACCGAAGCCGAGCGAGAAGGCGTGCACGCCGACCCCGCACCAGCGCCCGACCAGGAAGTGGCCCATCTCGTGCACGAACACCACGACGGTGAGCACGAACAGGAACGGGATCACGGCGCCGAAGAAACCGCCGGCGGTGCCGCCCATCGCGTTGAGGAAGTCCATAAGCCGTATTCCTGGCCGTCTCGGCGCCGGCTTCTCGGGCCGGCCATGCGCCTGTCTAGCAGATCGGCGGTGCCGACCGCCAACGCAATCCTGCGGGCCGGCCGCGGAAGGTCGCACGCGCCGTCCGATTCCGCACCGGCCGGCCGCGCGCGGCAGGTCCCGCCCGTCAGTGGCCGCCGCCTCCGCCCGCGCCGGCATTCGGCCGCCGGATCATGGGGACCGCGCAGGCCATCGCGAGGAACAGGACGGTGAGGGCCAGGAACACGTCCTCGAAGGCCATGACGAGGCCCTGGATGCGCACCGTGTTGGTCATCGCCTTCAGGGCCATGTCGGAGGCGGCGCTGCCGTAGGCGTCGAAGCCGCGCTGCAGCGCGTCGAGGCGCTCCAGCGCGGCCGTGTTGGCCCAGGTGAAGCGCTCGTGGAGCCGGGCGAGGTGCAGGTCCCAGCGGTCGTTGAGGATCGTGTTGATCAGCGCGAGCCCGACCGCGCCGCCGAGGTTGCGGGTCAGGTTGAACAGGCCAGACGCGTTCTTCATCCGCGCCGGCGGCAGCGTGCCCAGCGCGATGTTGTTGATCGGGATCATGCACAGCATCAGCGAGCAGCCGCGCAGGACCTGCGGCAGCAGCAGCTCGTAGAAGTCCCAGTCCTTGGTGAGTCCGGTGACGATCCACGTGCCGCAGGCGAAGCCGACGAAGCCGATCCCCATCATGATGCGGGGATCGACCTTGCCCGAGAGCCGGCCGGCGATGGGGGCGGTGGCGAACATGCACAGGCCGGAGACGAACATCGTCTCGCCGATCATCAGCGCCGAGTACCCGCGCACCCGGGCGAGGTAGACTGGGTAGATGTAGGTCAGCCCGTAGAGGCCGATGCCCAGCACGAAGCTGGCCACGCAGCCGCTGGCGAAGTTCCGGTCCGAGAAGGCCCTCAGATCGACGATCGGCTGCTTCGCCGTGAAGACCCGCCAGAAGAACAGCAGGGCCGACGTCGCGCAGACGATCGCGCAGGCGAAGACCGCCTCGTCCTGCAGCCAGTCGTGGTTCGGGCCCTCCTCCAGCACGTATTCGAGGCAGCCGAGGAAGCCGGCCATGAAGGCGAGGCCGGCCCAGTCGAACGATCTGATCAGGCCGTAATTGGGCTCGTCGAAATCGACCAGGATCCAGGTCGAGACCGTCACGAAGATGCCCGGCACGACGTTGATCAGGAACAGCCAGTGCCAGGACATCAGGTCGGTCAGGTAGCCGCCGACGGTCGGCCCGATCGTCGGCGCCAGCGTGGCCACCAGACCGATCATCGGCGAGACGATCGTCCGCTTCGAGGGCGGGAAGATCGTGAAGGCCGCGGCGAAGACGGTCGGGATCATGCCGCCGCCGATGAAGCCCTGGAGCGCCCGCCAGACGATCATCTCGCCGATCGACGAGGAGGTGGCGCACATCAGGCTCATCAGGGTGAAGCCGCCCGCCGAGATGGCGAACATCCAGCGCGTCGAGAGCACCCGCGACAGCGTGCCGGAGAGCGGGATCGAGATGACCTCGGCGATCAGGTAGCTGGTCTGGACCCAGGGGATCTCGTCGCCGGAGGCCGAGAGCCCGGCCTGGATCTCGTTCAGGGAGGCCGAGACGATCTGGATGTCCAGGATCGCCATGAACATGCCGAAGACCATGCAGACGAACGCCACCATGCGGCGGCGGTCGAGGGGCGGCTCGGCGGCGCGGGTCGGCGCGCCGGGCGCGAGGGCGGCGCTGGCGGCCATGACCGGTCTCAGCGGCTCGCGGTGCTGACCGGCCGCGGCGCGGAGGCGCGGTCCAGGACGGAGCGGTCCGCGCCGGTGCGGGTGTCGACCCGCACCACCGCCGACAGGCCCGGCCGCAGCAGGCCCTCGCGGGCGACCTCTTCGGGCACGCGCACCCGGACGGGCAGGCGCTGGACGATCTTGGTGAAGTTGCCGGTGGCGTTGTCGGGCGGCAGCAGGCTGAACACCGAGCCGGAGGCCGGCGAGAACGATTCCACCACGGCGTGGATCTCGCGGTCCGGATAGGCGTCGACCGTCACGGTCACGGGCTGGCCGGGACGCATGCGCTCGACCTGGGTCTCCTTGAAGTTCGCGTCGATCCGGACGCTCTGGAGCGGCACCAGCGCGGCGATCCGCGTGCCGGGCCCGACATAGGCGCCGGCCTCGACCGCCTTGTTGCCGACCACCCCGTCGAAGGGCGCGCGGATCGCCGTGAAGTCGAGGTCGCGCCGGGCCCGGTCGACGGCGGTGCGGAGCTCCGCCGCGAGGCTCTCCGCCTCGCGCTTCTGCGCCTGGAGCACGTCGACGTTGGCGCGGGCCGCGAGGAGTCCGGCCTCCATGGCCTTCACGGAGGCTTCGGTGCGGTCGCGATCGGCGCGGGTCTGGTCGATGCGCGACTTGGCGACGTAATCCGCCTGCATCTGCGTCGACCGGGCGAAGTCGGCCTGGGCGCGGACGGCGTCGGCACGGGTCGCGTCGAGCTGCGCGGCGGCCTGGGCGACCTGCGCCTGCGCCGCCTCGGCCTGCCGGCCGATCCGCGCGATGGTGCTCTCCTGGGTGGCGAGCTTGTCCTGCGCCGCCTGCAGCGCGAGGCGGTAGTCGCCGTCGTCGAGCTTGGCGATGACGTCGCCCTTCTTCACCGCGAGGCCGTTCACCACCGGGACCGACTGGAGATAGCCCGGGATCTTGGCCGCGAGGACCGAGATGTCGGCCTGGACGTAGGCGTCGTCGGTCGAGACGAAGAACCGCCCGACGGTCCACCACTGCCATCCCTGATAGGCGCCGCCGCCCAGGGCGGCCGTGAGCAGCCCGAGCAGGACGAGCCGCTTCACGGAGCGCTTGCAGGCGGGCGGCGCCTCGGCCGGCATGGGCGTCGGCAGAGCCGCCGCGGCGGGGGCCGGCGCGGGCGGCGCGGAGCGCTCGGCACGCGGCTCGTCCCCGGCCTCGATGCGGGTCTCGAGACCGGAACTCGGCCGATCGGCGTCCTCGCGAAGGGACATTGAAGCGCCTCGACATCGATGACCGAACCGTTCGGTCAATGACGGGGAGCGGCTTGACGCGCCCCCGAAGAAGCCGCAGGTTATTTTGACCGAACGGTTCGGTCAAGCGTGACGGTGTCACGGTGCGGAGCGGGATGATGGCTCAGGGTGCGGCGCTGGAGCGGGGTCAGGCCCAGCACGAGGGCGACAAGCGGCAGCAGATCCTCGAGGGCGCGCGGACGGTGTTCCTCGCGGCGGGGTTTGACGGCGCGAGCATGGGCGAGATCGCCCGCGCGGCCGGCGTCTCCAAGGGCACGCTCTACGTCTACTTCGAGAACAAGGAGGACCTGTTCGAGGCGCTGGCGATCCAGGAGAAGGCCAGCCTCGCCGAGGCATTGTTCACCCTGGACGCGGACGATCCCGACGTGCCGGGCGTCCTGACGCGGCTCGGAAGCAGCTTCCTGACCGAGATGTGCCGGCCGGCGCACGTCTCGCTGGTCCGCATGGTCATCGGCGCGAGCGAGAAGTTTCCGCGCTTCGGGCAGGTCTACTACCAGGCCGGTCCGGCCCGCGGCGTCGAGCGACTCTCGCGCTACCTCGACGCGCAGGTCCAGGCGGGACGCCTGACGATCGCCGACACCGAGCTCGCGGCCCGGCACTTCCTGCATCTCTGCCAGGCGGGTCTGCTGACCCGCCTGCTGTTCGCGGCGGGCGGCATCGCCGGTGAGGCCGAGATGCGCCATCAGGTCGACGAGGCAGTGCGGGTGTTCCTGGCCGGGTACGGCCCCGCGCGCTGAGGCGCGGCTCAGGCGGGAAACGTCACTGCGCTCGCAATGACCGGGTTCAGCCGGCGGCGCGCAGTTCCGGCAGGGCCTCGGCGCTCCAGATCCGCACGTGGGCGTCGATGGCGAGCGCCTCGTCGACGTCGGCGGGCGCCGTCCGGTACTGGCCGGCGAAGTGGGTGCAGGCACGCTCGACCAGATCGCTGATCCCGTAGAAGCCGATCCGGCCGGCGATGAAGGCCGCCACCGCGATCTCGTTGGCGGCGTTCATCACGGTAGGCGCGGCGCCGCCCGCGGCCAGGGCCGCGCGGGCGATCCGCAGGCACGGGAAGCGCGCCTCGTCCGCGGCCTCGAAGGTCAGCGAACCGAGCTTGACGAGGTCGAGGGGCCGGCCCCGCTCGATGGTCAGCCGGTCGCCGAGGCCGAGGCAGTGCGAGATCGGCACGCGCATGTCGGGCAGCGCCAGCTCGGCGGTCACCGCCCCGTCGAGCCAGTAGACCATGCCGTGGATCACCGATTGCGGGTGCACGACCACGTCGAGGCGCTCGGGCTCGATGCCGAACAGGTGGTGCGCCTCGATCAGCTCGAGCCCCTTGTTCATCAGGCTCGCCGAATCGATGTTGATCTTCATGCCCATCGACCAGGTCGGATGGGCGGCGGCCTCGGCCGCGGAGGCGGCGGCGATCCGCTCGCGCGTCCAGGTCCGGAACGGGCCGCCCGAGGCCGTGATCATCATGGTGCGGACGTCGGCGAGCGGCCGGCCGGCCAGCGCCTGGCTCAGCGCGTCGTGCTCGGAATCCATCGGCAGGATCGTGGCGCCGTAGCGGGCGGCGTCGCGCATGAAGGCGTCGCCGGCGCAGACGAGGCTCTCCTTGTTGGCGAGCGCGACCTTGCGGCCCAGGCGCAGGGCGGCGTGGGTCGATTTCAGGCCCGCCGCGCCGCTCACGGCGGCCACGACGATGTCGGCGTCGCGGGCGGCGGCCTCCATGACGGCCGCCTCCCCCGCCCCGTTCGGGATGCCGGAGCCCGACAGGGCCTCGGCCAGCGCCGGGCCGGCGGCCTCGTCGGCGAGCGCCGCGAAGGAGGCGTCGAGCTCGCGGGCGACCTTGGCCAGGGCGACGGGATCCTTGCCGCCCACCAGGGCGCCGACGCGGAACCGGTCGGCGTGCTGCGCCAGGAGGTCGGCGGTGGAGCGGCCGATCGAGCCGGTGGCGCCGAAGACGGTGACGACCTGGGTCACGGGTTGAACTCCCTCATCGTCACGGGATCAGACCGCCCCCGCGCAGGGCGAGATAGAGGGCCGCGAGCACGGCGACCGCGAAGAATCCGTCGAGCCGGTCCATGACGCCGCCGTGGCCCGGGATGATCTTGCCCGAGTCCTTGACGCCGTAACGGCGCTTCAGGCCGGACTCGATCAGGTCGCCGGCCTGGCTCAGGACCGAGGCGAGCGCGCTCACGCCCGCCACGACCGGGAGCGAGGCGGCACTGGGCAGGGTCATGCCGGCGAGGTCGGCGACGACCGGGACCAGCGTCCCGGCGACGACCGCGCCGACGAGGCCGCCGAGGGCGCCCGACCACGTCTTGTTGGGCGAGACCCGGGGCATCAGCTTGGGGCCGCCGATCTTCCGGCCGGCGAAGTAGGCCGCGATGTCGGTGGACCAGACCACCGCGAACATCCAGGCCGGCCCGACGAGACCGATGGCGGGGTCGTCGCGCAGGGCCACCGGCACGGCCGCGATCGCGGCCGCGCCGAGCACCCCGAGGAAGGCGCGGAGCCGGCCCCGGCCGGTCCGCGCGACCGTGGCGCAGGCCGCCGCGCCGAGCAGCAGGACCGCGAGGCAGGCCGGCGTCGGGGCGCCGCCGCGCTGGCAGAGCAGCAGGGCGCCGAGCGTCGCCGCACCCAGCGCGATCAGCACCTCGCGGGGCTCGGTGCGGCTCATCACCATCCACTCGGCGAAGCCGACGATGCCGGCGGCGAGCCAGATCCCCGCGAAGGGCCAGCCACCATAGACCAAGGCGGCCAGCACGCCGGCCCCGAGGACGAGGCCCGAGGCGACGCGCAGCCACAGCTCGCGCCGTCCCGAGGGACGCGCGGCCGGTGCGGCGGCGGAGGTCACGCGCGTCCCGTCCCGCGCCTCAGACCTGCATGATCTCCTTCTCCTTGGACGCCAGCACGCCGTCGATCTCGGCGATGTACTGGTCGGTCGCCTTCTGAACGTCGGTGGCCTGACGCTTCTCGTCATCCTCCGAGATGGCGCTGTCCTTCAGGAGCTTCTTGAGGTGGTCGAGACCGTCGCGGCGCACGTGGCGCACGGCGACGCGGGCCTCCTCGGTGTACTTGTGGGCGACCTTGACCATCTCCTTGCGGCGCTGCTCGTTCATCTCGGGGATGCGGAGCCGGATGGTCTGCCCCTCGGTCTGCGGGTTGAGGCCGAGGTCGGATTCGCGGATCGCCTTCTCGACGGCCGTGACCATGCTGCGGTCCCAGACCGAGATCGACAGGAGCCGGGGCTCCGGCACGCTGACGGTGGCGACCTGGGCCATCGGCATCATCGAGCCGTAGGCGTCGACCTGGATCGGGTCGAGGAGCGACGGCGTCGCGCGCCCGGTGCGCAGCGAGCCGAGATCCTTCGAGAGCGAGGCGACGGCGCCCTGCATGCGGCGCTTGATGTCGTTGAGATCGAATTCCGGTGTGGCCATGAGGGTCGTCCCGAGACGTCTGACGTGGTCTTGAGCCCGGCGCGGGCAGTCGCGGCCTCAATGGACGAATTTTTTCAGGGCCGCAAACGGTCGCGGCGCCGTTTCTGCTGCCGCGTCAGGGCGCCACGAGGGTCGAGGGCGCGTCGCCCGACAGGATCGCGGCGATCGAGCTCGGCGGGTGGAGCGAGCCGACCACGATCGACAGGCGGCTCTCCCGGGCCAGCGCGAAGGCGGCGGTGTCCATCACCTTCAGGTCGCGCGCGATCGCCTCGTCGTGGGTGATGCGGTCGTAGCGCGTCGCGCTCGGATCCTTCTTCGGGTCCGCCGAGTAGACCCCGTCCACCTGCGTCGCCTTGAGGACCGCGTCGCAGCGCAGCTCGGCGGCGCGCAGCACAGCGGCGGTGTCGGTGGTGAAGAACGGGTTGCCGGTGCCGCCGGCGAGGACGACGACCTGGCCCTTGTCCAGATGGTGCAGGGCCGGCTGGCGGGCGTAGGTCTCGCAGATGGTCGGCATCGACACCGCCGACATGGTCCGCGCCTGGACGCCCGCGGCGTTGAGCGCCGTCTCGATCGCCAGCGAGTTCATCACCGTGGCCATCATGCCGAGCGAATCCCCGGTCGCCCGGTCGATCCAGCCGGCCGCGGAGATCCGCGCCCCGCGGATCATGTTGCCGCCGCCCACCACGATGGCGATCTCGGCGCCGGACTCGATCGTGCGGGCTATGTCCTCGGCGAGCGCCGCCAGCGTCGGCGGATGCAACCAGTAGCCGTCCGGAGCGGCGAGCGCCTCGCCCGACAGCTTCACGAGGATACGGCGAAACGGCGTCGTCTCCGGCATCTGGGCCCCCGGCTCCATCCCGCATCGCGTGAGCGGGGAGGCTTCTACGTCAACCGCCCGAGCGCCGTCGAGAGCCCCGGCACCGATCCGGCGGGGATCGTGGGCCGAAATGCTACCGGCGCGCGAGCGATGTGTGAGAGACGCGTGCCCGGGGAGGACGTCTGCGCCGCCGGTACGGTCCGGGTCCGGAGCGGCGCCCGTTCTCAGCTGCCGGCCAGGACGCCGACGGCGCCGAAGACGGTCATGGCGAGGCCGGAGGCGAACACGCCGATCATGAGGTAAGAGAAGGGCTTCAGAGGCATGCCAGGAACCTGGCGCGGCGGCGCACAGCGGACTGTGCGGCGCAGCACGTCCCGGCGCCGATCGACCGGGCGACCCCGGAAACGAGAAGCCCCGCCCGGCTCGCGCCGGACGGGGCTGATCTCACGACGGCCCGGCCGGACGGGCGGACCGCGTAAGGTCTCAGGCGCGGCCGGCCTGCTGGGCGACCTCGGTGGCGAAGTCCGGACCCTCTTCCTTCTCGATGCCGTCGCCCAGCGCGTAGCGGACGAAGCCCGTCAGGGTCACGGGGCCGCCGACCTTGGAGCCGGCCTCCTTGAGGACCTGGCTCACGGTCTTGGAGCCGTCGTGCACGAAGGGCTGCTCGAGGAGGGTGACCTCCTTGTAGTAGCTCTTCAGGCCGCTCTCGACGATCTTGGCCATCACGTGGTCCGGCTTGCCGGCGTTCTTCTCGCGCAGGATGTTCGACTCGCGCTCCACCGTGGCGGCATCGACGCCCGAGGCGTCCAGCGCCACCGGGTTGGTCGCCGCGATGTGCATGGCGATCTGGCGGCCCAGGGCCGAGAGCGCGTCGACGTCGCCCTCGGACTCGAGCGCCACGAGCACGCCGATCTTGCCGAGGCCCTCGGAGATCTGGTTGTGCACGTAGGAGGCGATGACGCCCTTCTTGACCTCGAGCTTGGTGACGCGGCGCAGGTTCATGTTCTCGCCGATCGTGGCGATCAGGGCCTGCAGCTTCTCCGAGACGGTCTCGGTGGCGCCCGGGAAGTGGGCGTTCTGGAGACCCTCGAGCGTGCCGTCGGTGTTCAGGGCGATCTTGGCGGCCTCGCGGGCGAAGGCCTGGAAGGCGTCGTTGCGGGCGACGAAGTCGGTCTCGGAGTTCACCTCGACCACGGCGGCGTGGTGACCGGCGGACTCGACGGCGACGAGGCCCTCGGCGGCGACGCGGCCGGCCTTCTTGGCGGCCTTGGCGAGCCCCTTCTTGCGCAGCCAGTCGACGGCGGCCTCGATGTCGCCCTGCGTCTCGTTGAGCGCGCCCTTGCAGTCCATCATGCCGGCGCCGGTCTTCTCCCGGAGCTCCTTCACCATCGCGGCGGTGATGTTGGCCATGGCGGTCCCTTTCGTGTGGTCTGGATGCGAGAGGCCCGGCGCGCGGGTGAGCGGCCGGGCCCGGTATGCCTGGATTCGCGACGGCCCGATGACGATGCCGCCGCGAAGCCCCGTTAGATCAGGCCGCGGCGGCGGCCTCGACGAAGCCGCGGGCCTGCGAGACCCACGAATCGCGGTCGATGCGGCCGTTGAGCTTCAGGTCGGCATCGACCTTGGCGACGTCCTCGGGGGTCATCGCGGCGAGCTGCCAGTAGTGGTAGATGCCGGCGTCGTTGAGCTTCTGCACGATCTGCGGGCCGGCGCCGTTGAGCTTGGTCAGGTCGTCCGGCGCGCCGCGCGGGGCGGCGAGCAGCTCGAAGTGCTCGGTCGACTCGGCGAGCATCGCCACGTCGGCCGGGTCGAGGGCGTCGGACTCGACCGTGACGGCCGCGTCGTCGTTCGCCGGCAGCTCCTCGGCCATCGGCTCCTCGGAGGCGCCGAGGTCCATGCCCGACGAGCCCTGGGCGCGCGAGATGCCGTCGATGGCGGCCTTGGCGATCAGGTCGCAGTACAGCGCGATCGCGCGGCCGGCGTCGTCGTTGGCCGGGACGATGTAGCTGATGCCGTCCGGGTTGCAGTTGGTGTCGACGATGGCGGCGACCGGGATGCCGAGGCGGTTCGCCTCCTTGATCGCCAGCTGCTCCTTGTTGGTGTCGATCACGAACAGCAGGTCCGGGACGCCGCCCATGTCCTTGATGCCGCCGAGCGCCTTCTCGAGCTTCTCCTTCTCACGGGAGAGCATCAGGCGCTCCTTCTTGGTCAGGCCCGGGCCGCCGGTCTCCAGCGTCTCGGTGACCTTGCGCAGGCGCGAGATCGAGCCCGAGATGGTCTTCCAGTTGGTGAGCATGCCGCCCAGCCAGCGGGAGTTGACGTAGTACTGGGCCGAGCGCTTGGCCGCCTCGGCGATCGTGTCGGCCGCCTGGCGCTTGGTGCCGACGAACAGCACGCGGCCGCCCTTGGCGACGGTGTCGCTCACCGCCTGCAGCGCCTGGTGCAGCGCCGGCACGGTCTGGGCGAGGTCGATGATGTGGATGTTGTTGCGGGTGCCGAAGATGTACGGCTGCATCTTCGGGTTCCAGCGGTGGGACTGGTGACCGAAATGGGCGCCCGCCTCGAGGAGCTGACGCATAGAGAAATCGACGGCCATGGCTCTTGTGCTCTCCGGTTATATCCGCCGCGGAGGGATGCGGTCGGCCGAGAGTTCGGACGACCACCGGAAACGCCTCATTCAGGCATGAGGCCGGCTCCGCGTGTGGGATGGGCGGGCGCTTAGCAGAGGGCGGGTCCGAAGGCAAGGTGCGGCGGGGCGGCGCTGGCCATCCCTGAATCACAGCCTGCGTTCAGACCGCTTGCAAGACACGGCCTCGCCTCGCGATACTTCGGACCATGGCGGCGGTCGCATGCGACACCCTGAAATTCGCCCGGACCCTCCGGGAGAAGGCCAAGCTCTCCCCGGAGCAGGCGGAGAGCTTGGCCGACGCCATGGCGGAAGCGTTGCAGGGCGATCTCGTCACGAAGGCGGATCTGCGCGCCGAGCTGGCGGATACGCGGTCCGCGATCGTGCGCTGGGTGGCGGGCCTGATCGGCTTCCAGACACTCGCTGTCATCGGCGCGGTCGTTGCCCTCGCCCGGGCTCTGCACTGACAGGCGCGCCGCCCGGATCACCCGCCCGCGAACACCGCCGCCACATCGTCGGCCGTTATCACCCGGTACGCCCCCGCCGGCAGGTCCGCCGGCAGAGCGAGACCGCCGATCCGATCCCGGTGCAGCGCCGCGACGTGGTTACCGACGGCGGCGAACATCCGGCGGACCTGGTGGTAGCGGCCCTCCGTCAGCGTCACCGCGCAGCGCGTGGCATCCTCGACGTCGAGCCGCACCGGCAGGAGCGGGCGCTCCTCGCCCTCCAGCACGAGCGTGCCCGCGGCGAACACCTCCGCCTCGCGGCCGGTCAGCGGCCGGTCGAGGGTCACGCGGTAGCGCTTCGCCACCTGGGCCTTCGGGCTGATGATCCGGTGCAGGAGCGCCCCGTCGTCGGTCAGCAGCAGCAGGCCCGAGGTCTCCTTGTCGAGGCGCCCGACCGTGGAGAGCGGCGGGTCGCGGCGGCGCCAGCGCTCGGGCAGCAGCCCGTAGACCAGCGGGCCCGCCTCCTTGTGGGAGCAGGTCACGCCCAGCGGCTTGTGCAGCATCAGGCACAGGCCGGGGAGCGGGTCGAGGGCCTCGCCGTCGATCGTGAGGCGCTCCGGCAGGTCCGGCGCGAGGGCGATCCGGTCGCCGGCATCCGCCAGCTCCGCGCCGTCGAGGCGGATCGCGCCGGCGCGGGCGAGCGCCTGGATCTCGCGGCGGGAGCCGTAGCCGAGATTGGCGAGGAGCTTGTCCAGGCGGACGGATCGCGCCGCGCTCATGGAAACGGCGCGCTCACCGGCGGGCCTCGTAGACCCGGTAGCCGTTCGCCTGGACGGTCACCGCGACGTGTCGGAACGCCTCGCGCAGGCTCGCCTCGTAGGGCAGATGCGCGTTGGCCACGAGCCACAGCGCCCCGCCGGGGCGCAGGGCCTCGGCGGCCCGCGCGATGAAGGCCCGGCCGAGCGCCTGATCCTCGCTCCCGCCCTCGTGGAACGGCGGGTTCGTGACGACAAAATCGAGGTGGTCCGGCACGGCGCCGGACGCCCGGATATCCGCCCAGAGAATCGTCGCCCGCGGGTCGGCAACGTTGCGGCGGGCCATCTCGACGGCGCGCCGGTCGATCTCCAGCAGGGTCAGGGCGGTCACGGCCTCGGACCCCAGGACGGCCCGCGACAGGATGCCGAGGCCGCACCCGAAATCGGCGCCGCGACCCTTGAGGGCCGGGAGGTTCGCCAGCAGCAGCGCCGTGCCGGGATCGAGCCGGTCCCACGAGAAGATGCCGGGCTGCGTGCACAGGGCGAGGTTGTCGACGTGGCGCGGGCCGCCCTCGTCGATCGCCTCGGCGAGGCCGGCCGGCGCCGTCGGGCGCTCCGCCGTGCAGATCCGGTGGTGCCGGCGCGGCTGGTCGGCGGCCGCGCAGCCGAAGGTCGTCAGCTCCTTGGCGAGGCGTGTGCCGCCGCGATCCTTCGGCGCCAGGGCGACCATGCGGCCGCCCGGCCCGAGGGCGCGCAGCACCTGGGCCAGCACGTAGCGCCGCTCGACCGTTCCGGGCGGTGCGAGCACGGTGGCCGAGTCGAGGCTGTTCTCGGCGAGATCCTCGAGCCGCGCGGCGCCGGGAATCATGGGGGAAAGCTGGACGGCGTCGCCTGGGACCTCGGCGAGGTCCACCGGCGGCAGGCCGTAGACGGCATGGCGCATAGACAATTCGAGATTTGGAGTGCCGATTCCGGAACGCGAATCCGCGGCGGAGCGGGGTAAACCCGCGCCCGACTCGGTTCATCCGGGGGGAACACCGCGTTTATACCGGAACCGGCCCGGAAGCCCAGCCTCCCGCGCGGGTCCCGCCGCGTCAGCCCCGCGGGAATTCCAGTCCCATCTCGCGGTAGCGGGCCGGGTCGTCGGCCCAGTTCTCCCGCACCTTCACGTGCAGGAACAGGTGGACCTTGGCGTCGGCCGCCTCGGCGATCTCGACGCGGGCCGCCTGGCCGATCGACCGGATGGTCTGGCCGCCCTTGCCGAGCACGATCGAGCGCTGGCTCTCCCGCTCGACGAAGATCGTCTGCTCGATCCGCACCGAGCCGTCGGGCCGGATCTGCCACTGGTCGGTCTCGACCGTGGAGCGGTAGGGCAGCTCCTCGTGCAACCGGTCGTAGATCTTCTCCCGGGTGATCTCGGCGGCGAGCATGCGCAGGGGCGCGTCCGAGACCTGATCCTCCGGGTACAGCCACGGGCCCGCCGGCATGCGGGCGGCCAGCGCCCGGCGCAGGTCGGCCACGCCGTCGCCGTTGAGCGCGGAGATCATGAAGGTCTCGGCGAAGGGCGCGGCGGCGTTGAGCTTGGCGGCGAGATCGAGCAGACGCTCGCGCGGGATGAGGTCGATCTTGTTGAGGATCAGGAGCTTCTCGCGCTTCACCTCGCCGAGCCGGCCGAGCACCGCCTCCACTTCCGGGTCGACACCCTTGCGCGCGTCGACCAGCAGGCAGACGGCGTCGGCGTCGGCCGCGCCGCTCCAGGCCGAGTGGACCATCGCGCGGTCGAGGCGGCGCTTGGGCGCGAAGATGCCGGGCGTATCGACCAGCACGACCTGGGCCGAGCCCTCGATGAGGATGCCCCGCACGAGGGCCCGGGTCGTCTGGACCTTGCGGGAGACGATCGAGACCTTGGTGCCGACGAGGTTGTTGAGCAGGGTCGACTTGCCGGCATTCGGCACGCCGATCAGCGCGACGAAACCGGCCCGGGCGTCGGCGGGCGTGCCGGGAAGGGTGGACGGGTCGCGCGCGGGCTCCCGGGGCGGCGCCGCGTCGGGCCCGTCCTGCGCGTCGTGATCGTCCTGCTCGTGCGCGCTCATGCTGTCTCCGTCGGCTCCGCATCCGCGGAGGCCCCGATCCCCTCCCGCTCCATCAGGGCCCGGGCGGCGGCCTGCTCGGCGATCCGCTTCGACGTGCCGTCACCGAGACCGGGTTCCAGACCCTCGACCTGCACGGCGATCCGGAACCGGGGAGCGTGGTCCGGACCGGTGCGCTCCACCACCGCGTAGGTGGGGATCGGCAGGCTGCGGCCCATGGCCCATTCCTGCAGAGCGGATTTGGCGTCGCGGCCCCGCGCCGCCGCGGTCGGCTCGCCGGGGCGGAAATGCGCCTCGACCACCGCGCGGGCGGCGTCGAACCCGGCATCGAGGTAGATCGCGCCCAGGATCGCCTCGCAGACGTCGGCCAGGATCGTCTGGTTGCGCCGGCCGCCGCCCATGACCTCGCCCTGGCCGAGGATCAGGTGCGGGCCGACCTCCCAGGAGGCGGCCACGGCTGCGCAGGTCTCGCGCCGGACGAGGGCGGCCAGGCGCCGGGAGAGGTCGCCCTCGTCGGCCTCCGGGAAGGCGCCGTAGAGGCGGTCGGCGACCGCGAGCCCGAGCACCCGGTCGCCGAGGAATTCGAGGCGCTGGTAGCTGCCGCCGCGGCCGCTCGCCTTGCTGGTGTGAGTCAGCGCGCGGGTGAGGAGGTCCTGATCGCCGAAGCTGTGCCCGATCCGCTCCTCGAGCGCGGTCAGGGGCGGGCGCGGCTTGTGGGCCCGCCGGGATCGGGCGTTGGCCCGGGGCTGCGCGGCGTCGTCCAAGTCCGGGCCGGTCAATGGATCGTCGTGAACAGGCGCGACCAGCGCACGTGGGCCGGCCAGTTCCAGACCTGCCAGGCCGGCGTACCCTCGTCGATCGAGAAGAAGATCATCTCGGCGCGCCCGACCAGGTTGGCGAACGGCACGTAGCCGACATTGGCGAGATCGCGCGAATCGGTGGAGTTGTCGCGGTTGTCGCCCATCATGAAAAAGTGACCGGGCGGGACCGTGTACAGCTCGGTCTTGTCCCAGAAGCCGTTGTCGCCGTCGCGCTCGATCACCCGGTGGACCACGCCGTTGGGCAGGGTCTCCAGGTACTGCGGCACTTTGGTCGGCTGGCCGTAGGGATCGGTGGTCTCGTAATCGGCGATCCGCTCACGCTTGACCGCCTTGCCGTTGATGTTGAGCACGCCGTCGATCATCTGGATCTTGTCGCCCGGCAGGCCGATCACGCGCTTGATGTAGTCGGTCGAGTTGTCCTTGGGCAGCTTGAACACCGCGATGTCGCCGCGCTTCGGGTCGGCGCCCCAGATCCGGCCGTCGGCCTGGATCGGAATGTATTCCGACAGCGGCAGCGAATACTTGGAGTATCCGTAGGAATATTTCGAAACGAACAGGTAATCGCCGATCAGCAGGGTCGGCACCAGCGAGCCGGACGGGATGTTGAACGGCTGGAACAGCAGCGTCCGCACCACCAGGGCGATCAGCAGCGCCTGGATGCCGACCTTCAGCGTCTCGCGGATGCTGGCCCAGGTGCCGGTCTCGGCAGGTTTCCTGAGCGGCTTGCCGTCGTAATCCACGCGCGCGTTCCGTCTTCGGTTGAGGTTCATCGCCCGCGATCCGCGGGGCGCGGCCCCGCCGCGCGCGGCCTGATGTGCGGTTGTCCCGAGGAATGCGCCGCAATCGTGTCCACCGTGATCGGCGGTCTAGACCATGCGCGAGCCCCCCGCAACGCGCGACCGCCGCTGGCTAATCCGCGACCCCGGCCTCAACCGGCGACGGGGACCGGCAAGGCTTCGATGATCACGAAGGCTTGCGCCATCGGCGGATCGTCCGTGAGGCTCACGTGCAGCCGCGCCGCGTGCCCGGCCGGCAGGAGTCCGGCGAGCCGCTCCGCCGCGCCGCCCGCGAGCCGCAGGGTCGGCTGCCCGGAGGGCAGGTTCACGACCTCCATGTCGCGCCAGAACACGCCCGCGCTGAGGCCGGTGCCGAGTGCCTTGGCGCAGGCTTCCTTCGCGGCGAAGCGGCGGGCGTAGCCCTCGGCGCGGGCGGCCCGCCGGTCGCAGCGGGCCCGCTCCCCGTCGGTGAAGACCCTGTGGGTGAAGCGCTCGCCGTGCCGCTCCAGGGTCCGGGCGATCCGGCGGATGTCGCAGAGATCCGAGCCGATCCCGACGATCATGGGTGCCGCGCCCGATCCATGGCGGCCCGCATGTCGCGCACCGCCCGGTCGAGCCCCACGAAGATCGCGTCGGCGATCAGCGAGTGGCCGATGTTCAGTTCCCGGATCTGCGGCAGGGCCGCCACCGGCCCGACGCTGCCGAGGGTGAGCCCGTGGCCCGCGTGGATCTCGAGGCCGAGGCCGGCCCCGTGCTCCGCCGCGCGCCGGATGCGGGCGAGCTCGCGCGCGGTCCGGGCGTCGTCGTCCTCCAGCGCCGCCTCGCAGTAGCTGCCGGTGTGCAGCTCGACCACGGGCGCCCCGAGGGCGCGTGCGGCGTCCATGATCGCGGGCTCGGGCTCGACGAACAGCGAGACGCGGATGCCGGCCTCCGCGAGGGCGCGGATGCGCGGCGCGAGGTGCGCGCGGCCGCCGACGATGTCGAGGCCGCCCTCGGTGGTGCGCTCCTCGCGCTTCTCCGGGACGAGGCAGGCGGCGTGCGGGCGGGTGTCGAGCGCGATCGCCACCATCTCGTCGGTGGCGGCCATCTCGAAATTGAGCGGCACGGACAGGCCGCGCTTCAGCGCCGCGATGTCGGTGTCGCGGATGTGGCGCCGGTCCTCGCGGAGATGCGCGGTGATGCCATCGGCGCCCGCCTCGACGGCGAGCAGGGCCGCCCGCACCGGGTCCGGATAGTCGCCGCCGCGGGCGTTGCGGACGGTCGCGACGTGATCGATGTTGACGCCCAGGCGCAGTTTCTCGGAGGTCATCCGCTCGTTCGTCCCCGTGTCGGCGCGGTGCGACAGGCTCACCCGGGGGTTCGGAAGGCGCCGCGCGCCCTCACCCCGTGCCGGCGATATGCGGAGGATCGCGCGCGCCGGCAAGACGGCCGGGGCCGGGGGCGTCACGGTTGGTCGCGCGCGGCCGACCGGGCGCCGCCCGAGCCGGCGGCGCCGCGAGGCCGGGACGCCCGATCAGGCGAGCCGCAGGCGCGACCGGCTATCCTTCCGCTCGGGCAGCGTGTCGAGGGCTGTCTTGACGATGGTCTTGGCGTCGAGGCCGGCCTCGGCGTACATCTTCTCGGGGCTGTCGTGGTCCTGGTAGGCGTCCGGCAGCGTCATCGTCCGCACCCGCACGCCGC
>NZ_JBKFAV010000286.1:0-217 GCF_053345825.1 Methylobacterium sp. C33D | reverse complement strand
GGTCTTAGGGCCTGGCGTGAGTAGACTTGTGCCGATCTGTTGTTCTTCTTTCTGAGCTCACCGACGGGTGTTTTGGCGCTGTGAAGCGTCGGGATGCTTGGTCGATGTGAGGCTCCGTCTGAGAATACACGTGATCGGCCGGATCTTTCTCTTCAACGTGAGAGTTTGATCCTGGCTCAGAGCGAACGCTGGCGGCAGGCTTAACACATGCAAGTCG
>NZ_JBKFAV010000285.1:0-221 GCF_053345825.1 Methylobacterium sp. C33D | reverse complement strand
GCCGCCTCGGCTACGCCTTCGACCGCACCCTCGTGTACGGCACCGGCGGCTTCGCCTACGGCTCGGGCAGCGCCGACCGCTCCTTCGGCGGCTTCGCCGGCAACGACAGCTTCCGCACCGGCTGGGCCGTCGGCGGCGGCATCGAGTACGCCCTGCCCACCGACTCGTTCCTGAACTTCTTCCGCTCCTCGGCCGTGACGCTCAAGGTCGAAGGCCTGTAC
>NZ_JBKFAV010000284.1:0-233 GCF_053345825.1 Methylobacterium sp. C33D | reverse complement strand
GGCAGCCAGACGGCGCTGGGCTTCACCGCCTCGGGCACCACCGCCTCGACCTACGGCACCGCCGCCAGCACCGTCGTGTCCAGCGACCTGTCGATCTCGGGCGTGACCCAGCGCGCCTCGCTGGCGAACCAGTACAACAACCTGCTCAACCAGATCACCCAGCTCGCCAGCGACGCCAGCTACAACGGCGTCAACCTCATTGCCGGCAAGGGCAATGACATGAACATCAAGTT
>NZ_JBKFAV010000283.1:0-252 GCF_053345825.1 Methylobacterium sp. C33D | reverse complement strand
CTCAGCGCAGGAGCTGGAGGACGCCCTGCTGGGCGGAGTTGGCCAGCGACAGGGCCGAGATGCCCATCGACTGGCGGGTCGACAGCGCCTGCGAGTTCGCCGCCTCCTGGTTCAGGTCGGCATTCGTCAGGTTGGCCGAGCCGGTCTGCAGCACGTTGATCAGCTGCTTGGAGAAGTCCTGGCGGTTCTGAACCACCGACAGGTTCGAGCCCAGCGTGCTCGCCGCGGAGTTGAGCGAGTTGCCGGCGCTGG
>NZ_JBKFAV010000282.1:0-254 GCF_053345825.1 Methylobacterium sp. C33D | reverse complement strand
CTCTCCAGCAGGGCGACCGCTTCGCGTTTGAACTCCGGCGTGAATTCTCGTCTCGTCTTTGCCATCCGACACCTTCCCCGCTCAGCATGAGCGTATCAGAGGTGTCCGCGAGGACGAGGGAGGATCAACCGAGAACCAGCGGCTCCGGAAGGCGATCGCGGATCTCACGCTCGACAAACTGATCCTGCAGGAGGCTGCCCGGGGAAACTGACCAGCCCCGCGCGCCGACGCGCCTGCATCGCGCATGTCATGGA
>NZ_JBKFAV010000281.1:0-255 GCF_053345825.1 Methylobacterium sp. C33D | reverse complement strand
CCGGCGCGTCTGAGCGTTCCACCGGCCCCCGCGCGGGACGCGGGGGCCGCCCCCGGCCGGGACGACCGGCCTCACCAGCGAAGCAGGAGCACACGCGATGAGCAGCACGACCGACAAGCTGAAGGGCTTGGCCAACGAGGCGGTGGGCAACGTCAAGCAGGCGGCCGGCAAGGCGACCGGCAACGACCGGCTGGTGGCCGAGGGCAAGGCGCAGGAGCTGAAGGGCGAGGCGCAGAAGACCGTCGGCGACGTCAA
>NZ_JBKFAV010000280.1:0-255 GCF_053345825.1 Methylobacterium sp. C33D | reverse complement strand
TCTTGACCACGTCCATGCCGACCCCGCGCCCCGACAGCGCCGAGATCGTCGCCGCGGTCGAGAAACCCGGCGCGAACAGGAACTGGTAGATCTGCTGGTCGGTCAGCACCGCGCCCGGCGCGCACAGGCCCCGCTCCTCGGCCTTGGCGCGGATGCGCGCCGCGTCGAGCCCGGCGCCGTCGTCGCGCACGCTCACCAGCACCTGGGCGCCGGCATGCTCGGCCGTCAGGGTGATCCGCCCGGTGGCGGGCTTGC
>NZ_JBKFAV010000279.1:0-255 GCF_053345825.1 Methylobacterium sp. C33D | reverse complement strand
CCACCACCCAGTGCTCGGCCCGGTGGTAGTGCTTCTGCAGCGACAGCCGCCCGCCCGGCACCACCTGGATCCGCTTCACCTGGAAGCGCTCGCCCAGGTCGATGCGCTGGTACCAGCCCCAGGGCCGATACATCCGCAGGTGCGCGTCCGCCTCCGGCGCGCCCTGCGCCCGCAGGGCGCCGACCAGCTCCTTCACCTGGCCCGAATGCGCCTTGGAGGCCACCAGCACCGCGTCGGGGGTGGAGACCACCACCA
>NZ_JBKFAV010000028.1:0-88134 GCF_053345825.1 Methylobacterium sp. C33D | reverse complement strand
GGGCGACAACGTGACCATGGACGTGGCGCTGATCGTGCCGGTGGCCATGGAGGAGAAGCTGCGCTTCGCCATCCGCGAGGGCGGCCGCACCGTCGGCGCCGGCGTCGTCGCCGCCATCAACGACTGACACCCGATCCGGAGCGGCGCCGCGCGCCGCTCCGCCTCTCCGGCGCCGGCCCCCGTCCCGACGGGGGGCCGGCGTCGTCGTTCCGGGCGGGCGGCGGGGCTGCGCCGAGCCTGTGCCCGGCCTGTGCCCGGCCTCTGAGCGGCCTCTACCCGGGCGCTTCCCGCACGCGACCCCTTGCAAGCCGCGCCGCGATGGGGCATTGGGCGGTGCGCTAGGAGTGTAGCTCAACTGGTCAGAGCGCCGGTCTCCAAAACCGGAGGTTGCGGGTTCGAGTCCCTCCACTCCTGCCAGACATTCAGCCCGATCCCGCGCGGCGGCCCGGTCGACAAGCCGGGGGAGTTGCGCTAGAGCGGGCGCAATCCGAGATCTGAAGCGACCGTCGGTGCGGGCCCATCCGGGTCCTCGGCGCCGACATTCGCATTCCCGGATGCGGTCTCTGCCTCGGGGCCGAACACGCACAGACACTGGCGCCATGGCATCGAACGAAGCGACCAAGAAGGTGGACCTGGTGCGCGGCGCGGCCCGCGGTCCCGCGAATCCGCCGCCCGCCCGGCCCGCGACTCCCGTCCGCGCGCCGCAGAAGCGCGCGACGCCGGGCGAGTTCTTCGCCCAGGTGCGCGACGAGGCCCGCAAGGTCACGTGGCCGACCCGCCGGGAGACCACGATCACGACGATCATGGTGTTCGTGATGGTCGTGGCCGCGAGCGTCTTCTTCACGGTCGTGGACCAGGCCCTGCGCTTCGTGGTCGGCCTGATCCTGGGCGTCTGAGGGATCCTGGGCGTCTGAGGGCGGCTCGCCGCCGATCGGGGGTGACCCCGGGGACTTGTCGGAGTTGAACGGAACCGTGTCGAAGCGCTGGTACATCGTCCACGCCTACTCGAACTTCGAGAACAAGGTCGCCCAGTCCATCAAGGACCAGGCGGCCCAGCGCGGGCTGACCGAGCTGTTCGACGAGGTGATGGTCCCGACCGAGAAGGTCGTGGAGGTCCGCCGCGGCCGGAAGGTCGATGCCGAGCGCAAGTTCTTCCCCGGCTACGTGCTGGTGAAGTGCGACCTCACCGACGAGGTCTACCACCTGATCAAGAACACCCCGAAGGTCACGGGCTTCCTGGGCGCCGACAAGTCGAAGCCGGTCCCGATCCCGGACGCCGAGGCCGAGCGGATCAAGGGCCAGGTCGCCGAGGGCGTCGACCGGCCGAAGCCCTCGATCTCCTTCGAGATCGGCGAGACCGTCCGGGTCGCCGACGGGCCGTTCGCCAGCTTCAACGGGACCGTCGAGGAGATCGACGACGCCCGCTCCCGCCTCAAGGTGGCGGTGTCGATCTTCGGCCGCGCCACGCCGGTCGAGCTCGAATACGCCCAGGTCGAGAAGGCCTGAGCCCCCGATCGCCGCGGCCCTCCGGCCGCCCGTCCTTTCCGGTCGACGCATCCCCACCGGGTGCGGGGATCGCGAAGCCGCCGCGTTCCGCTGAGGGCGCGGCACCATCCGCGGGAGAACCGCCCGGCTTCGCCTCCGGGATCCACGGCTCGCACCGCGACCTGCAACCGTCCGACCCGCCGCGCTTCAGGCCGCGTGGGGGCGGATTTTCATTGGGAGCAGTCCCATGGCGAAGAAGATCACGGGCTACGTGAAGCTTCAGGTCCCGGCCGGCGCCGCCAACCCGTCGCCGCCGATCGGCCCCGCGCTCGGTCAGCGCGGCCTCAACATCATGGAATTCTGCAAGGCCTTCAACGCGAAGACCGCGCAGATGGAGAAGGGCACCCCGATCCCGGTGATCATCACCGCGTATCAGGACCGCTCCTTCACCTTCGAGATGAAGCAGCCCCCGGTCACCTTCTTCCTGAAGAAGGCCGTCGGCCTGAAGCTCGGCAAGAAGCCGGCCTCCGGCTCCAAGACCCCGGGCAAGGGCCCGACCGTCGGCAAGATCACCGAGGCGCAGCTCCGCGAGATCGCCGAGAAGAAGATGCCCGACCTCAACTGCGACACGGTCGAGTCGGCCGTCGCGATGATCCGTGGCTCCGCGCGGGCCATGGGCCTCGAAGTCGTCGCGTAAGGGAGGGCAGCATGGCTAAGGAAGGCAAGCGCATCCGCGCCGCCCGCGAGGGCATCGAGGCGACCAAGCTCTACGCGCTCGACGAGGCGATCAAGCTGGTCAAGGAGCGGGCGACCGCGAAGTTCGACGAGACCGTCGAGGTCTCCATGAACCTCGGCGTCGATCCCCGCCACGCCGACCAGATGGTCCGCGGCGTCTGCAACCTGCCGAACGGCTCCGGCCGGACGGTGCGCGTGGCGGTCTTCGCCCGCGGCGCCAAGGCGGACGACGCCAAGGCCGCGGGTGCCGACATCGTCGGCGCCGAGGACCTCCTCGAGATCGTGCAGAGCGGCAAGATCGAGTTCGATCGCTGCATCGCCACCCCGGACATGATGCCGCTGGTCGGCCGTCTCGGTAAGGTGCTGGGCCCGCGCGGCCTGATGCCGAACCCGAAGGTCGGCACCGTCACCATGGACGTGAAGGGCGCCGTCGCCGGCGCCAAGGGCGGCTCGGTGGAGTTCCGCGTCGAGAAGGCCGGCATCGTCCACGCCGGCGTCGGCAAGGTCTCGTTCGACGCCGACAAGCTCGTCGAGAACATCAAGGCCTTCGCGGACGCCGTCGCCAAGGCGAAGCCCGCGGGTGCCAAGGGCACCTACGTCCAGCGCATCGCCGTCACCTCGACGATGGGCCCGGGCGTGAAGGTCGAGCCGAACACGGTCCTGACCGCCTGAGGCGGGACGAATCGTTCACGCTGCGGAGCGCCCGGCCGGGAACGGCCGGGCGCTCTGCGTTGTGGGATGGCCGATGCCCCATCCCCAAGCCGGTCTCGCCGCGCGCCGCCGGTTTCCGGGCGGCGCAGCGCCGCGCGGGGGCGTCGCCGTCGCGGGTCGCGCGGCACCGGCGGGACGCGGTCCGGGATGCGACAGGAAGACAAGCCGCGGCGGCGACCCCGAACCCGCGCTCCTCACGCCATTCTCAACCACGGAGGGGGGGCGCCAAAGGCCGCGGCTGTGCTAGATAGGCCGCCATGCGATGCACCCTGACGGTCACCTCCAAGCGACGCATCCTGTGCGTCTTTCCCGCCTACACGCCGTCCTTCGGGACATTCTCCCACGCCTACCCGCTGATGGGCGGGGTGAAGGCGTTCATGCCGCCGCAGGGACTGCTGCTGATCGCGGCCTACATGCCGGAGGCGTGGGAATGCCGGTTCATCGATGAGAATATCCGCCGCGCGGGCCCGGCCGACTTCGCCTGGGCCGACGCGGTCTTCGTTTCCGGGATGCACATCCAGGAGCCGCAGATCCACGACATCCGCGACCGCGCCCGCGCGGCGGGCAAGGTCACGGTGCTGGGCGGCCCCTCGGTCTCGGGCGCCCCGGAGAAGTACGGCGATTTCGACTACCTCCACATCGGCGAGATCGGCGACGCCACCGACGACCTCGTCGCGCGCCTCGACGCCGACCTGACGCCGCCGCCCGCCCAGGTGGTGCTGGAGACGAAGGACCGCCTCGCGCTCGCCGACTTCCCGGCCCCAGCCTACGAGCGCGCGCCGCTCAAGCGCTACCTGATCGGCTCCCTGCAATTCTCCTCGGGCTGCCCCTACCGCTGCGAGTTCTGCGACATCCCGCAGCTCTACGGCCGCCAGCCGCGCCTGAAGAGCCCCGAGCAGATGTGCGCCGAGCTCGACGCCATCGTCAGCCAGCCGGGCCACCCGGCGGTGGTCTACTTCGTCGACGACAACTTCATCGGCAACCGCAAGGCGACCCGCGAGATGCTGCCGCACCTCGTGGAATGGCAGAAGAAGAACAACTACCCGCTGCAGTTCGCCTGCGAGGCGACGCTCAACATGGCCAAGCAGCCCGAGATCCTCGAGCTGATGCGGCAGGCCAATTTCATGACGGTGTTCGTCGGCATCGAGACGCCGGAGGCGGAGGCGCTCAAGGGCATCGACAAGACCCACAACGCCGCCGTGCCGATGTACGAGGCGATCGAGACGCTGAATTCCTACGGGCTCGAGGTGACCTCGGGCATCATCCTGGGTCTCGACTCCGACACCGACAAGTCCGAGCAGAACCTGATCGACTTCATCGACCGCTCGGCGATTCCCGTGCTGACCATCAACCTGCTCCAGGCGCTGCCCAAAACCCCGCTCTGGGACCGGCTGGAGCGCGAGGGCCGGCTCCTGCACGACGCCAGCCTCGAATCGAACGTCCTGTTCAAGCGGCCGCACGATTCGGTGGTCAGCAGCTGGCGCCGGGCGATCGCGCACGCCTACGAGCCCGAGAAGATCTTCGAGCGGTTCAAGCACCAGTGCGCGGTGACCTACCCGAACCGCATCACCACGCCGACGGCCGGCAAGCTCACCTTCACCAACCTGCGACGCGGCCTGATCCTCGGCTTCAACATCATCACCCGGGTCGGGATCTTCTCCGACTACCGCAAGCCGTTCTGGAGCGCGGCCGGCTACGCGCTGAAGCGCGGGCAGATCGAGGCGGTGTTCAACATGGGCTTCGTCGCCCACCATCTGATCCGCTTCACCCGCGAGGCCCTGCGCGGCGAGCACAACGCCTCGTTCTACGCCGCCAAGGCCGCGGAGGCGAAGGAGGCCCGCGACCGGAGCTGGTGGGAGGCGGCGCGGCGCAAGCTGGTGCCGGAGCGCGAGGCGGCGTAGCCGAAAACAAGGCCCCCCGAAGGTCTCGCATCGGTCTCGTCCGACCTCGATCCGAGCCCGGATCGCGACTGCCTTATCGATTGATCCACACGGTTGCGAGAACGAACGACGCGGTGTGCGGTTACGCCTGTTGCGTCAGTTTCGTTTATTGCGATTATACGCATCGTTCGCTGAGCAAGGAGGAGCCGACATGACGATGCCCGCTTCCGCCAAGGGGCTCGGGGGGCGTTTGCCCTCCGACTTGGAGCGTGAAACGGCCAATCAGCTGCGACGCCTGCTGGCGCTTCAGGCCTCCGGCGAGGCGAACCTGCGCCTGTCCGATGATGGCGGAAAGATTACCGACATAACCCTGACACCAGCGATCTCGAAGCTGCTGATGGAGGTTCTTCATCCCATCGGTCGCGGCGACGCGGTAACGCTCGTGCCCGTGTCGCAGATGCTGACCACCCAGCAGGCCGCCGACATTCTGAACGTCTCGCGGCCGTTCCTCATCTCGCTTCTGCAGAAGGGAGAGATTCCCTTCGAGTCAGTCGGGCGCCACCGGCGCATCAGGGCCGAGGATCTATACGCCTACAAGGCGGCCAGAGACAGGCATCGCAACGAAGCATTGTCGGCACTGGCCGCATTGGATGGAGAGTTGCTGTAGCCCGTGTTCGCGAATCGATTCACCGCGATGATCGACGCCTGCGTTCTCGCGGGCGTGCTCAGGCGGAATCTGATCCTGACGCTGGCGCAGTGGGAGTTCTTCCGCCTGCGATGGTCGGATCAGATCCTCGGCGAAACGGAGCGCACAATCGCGAGCATGTTCGCCAGGAAGGGTGATCTGCAAGCGGTCGAGAAGGCATCACGCGCGCGCCTAGCAATGGAGCAAGCGTTTGAAGACGCGATGGTGTCTGATTACGCCGTCTACCTGCCGATCTGCCAAGGTGCTGATCCCGATGATGCCCATGTCATCGCTGCGGCCCTGAAGACGCAGGCCCAAGTCATCGTGACCGACAACCTGAAGCATTTTCAGCCAGCCCTGCTTGAGCCGCTCGGTCTGGAGGCCCGGTCTGCGGACACGTTCATCGCCGACACCATCGCTCTGGATCTTGGTAAGGCCGTGGCGGCGATCCGCACAATGCGTCAGCGTTTGAACAGGCCGACGATGACAGCCTCCGACCTTCTCATTGCAATGGACGCCAACGGCCTGACGACGGTCGTCAACATCCTCCAGCCACATGAAGCGTCCCTATAGCGGCCTCCTGGCTTGCAGAACGCGACACGGCCGCCGGGCTCGGTCAGAGCTGAAGTGAGACATGCGTCCCAAGCCGATCTTCCGCACAGCCCCTTGCCTGCGGCGGAAAAGTCGCGTTCCGGCCCTTGGCAGGCGGCTTGCTAGGCTCTATACACCGCGCCTCACGCATTTCATCCTCACGGAAGGAGAACGGCCGATCGGCCGGTTTCCGCTCGAAATGTCGCCCGGGCAACCGGGTGGCACTGGCCGGAAGGATCCCAGGGGCGACGAGCCCCGCGGAGCCTTGCCCGGCCATGTCCTGTCCGAGACTGCAGGTGCCGGTTCGCCGGCTTAATCCGCCAGCCTGCACAGACGGGGAAGACCGAATTCAAAACGCCTCGCCGCGGTTCGCGCCGCGGAGGGGTGTCGGTTTGAACCAACTCGCCCGAGGCGGCCCGAAGGGGCACGCGCGGGGACAGGGCCGCGAAGCGTCGTTCGGACGTTCCCGGTCTTCTGAAGGCCGAGACCACGTCCGGGCGGCATGTGCAACCGGCGGACCCGAGACCGGGTTCCGCCAACCGGAGAGAGCCCAGTGGACCGGACAGCTAAAGCTGATCTCGTCTCGACGCTCAACGGCGTGTTCAATCAGAGCGCCGTCGTCGTCGTGGCCCACTACAAGGGCCTCACGGTCGCCGACATGCAGAAGCTGCGCGCGCAGATGAAGCAGGCCGGCGCCACCGTGAAGGTCGCCAAGAACAGCCTCGCCGGCATCGCACTCGATGGCACGGACGTCGCCTCCATCAAGCCGCTCCTGAAGGGCCCGACCCTGCTCGCCTATTCCGGCGATCCGGTCGCTGCCGCGAAGGTCGCGGTCGATTTCGCCAAGGCCAACGACAAGCTCGTGATCCTCGGCGGCGCGATGGGGAAGACCGCCCTGAACCCGGACGGCGTGAAGGCGCTCGCCTCGCTCCCGTCCCTCGACGAACTGCGCGCCAAGATCGTGGGCCTCGTGCAGGCGCCCGCGACCAAGATCGCTCAGGTCGTCAACGCGCCGGCTTCCAAGCTCGCCCGCGTGTTCGGGGCCTATGCCAAGAAGGACGAGGCCGCCTGAGGCCCTTCAAAATCCATCCGTTCAAACCGATATCTGAGAGGAATTCAAAATGGCTGATCTCGCCAAGCTCGTCGACGACCTGTCCTCGCTGACCGTGCTCGAGGCCGCTGACCTGGCCAAGATGCTCGAGGAGAAGTGGGGCGTCTCGGCCGCCGCTGCCGTCGCCGTCGCCGCCGGCCCGGCCGCCGGTGGCGCCGCCGCCGCCGTCGAGGAGCAGACCGAGTTCACGGTCGTCCTCGCCTCCGCCGGCGACAAGAAGATCGAGGTCATCAAGGAGGTCCGCGCGATCACCGGCCTCGGCCTCAAGGAGGCCAAGGACCTGGTCGAGGGCGCGCCGAAGCCGGTCAAGGAAGGCGTCGCCAAGGACGAGGCCGAGAAGCTCAAGGCCCAGCTCGAGAAGGCCGGCGCCAAGATCGAGCTCAAGTAAGTCGACGATGGGCCGGTCCCGGCCCATCACCCCACGGAGGTCCGTTTCGGGCCTGTCGTGACCGGAGCCCGCGGGTCAGCGCCCGCGGGCTTTAGGCCGCTTCGGCGGATGGTCCCGGAAGGGGCCGGCGAGAGATTCGGTTCGGTGGCGCGGCTCGGCGGGGCGCGCGTCACGGCCCGGCGCGGGAGGTCCCTTTCGGGAACGCTTCCCCGGGCGCGAGGCACGCGGGTAGGAGCGAGGTCACATGGCCAACACGCTGGTCGGTCGCAAGCGCATTCGGAAGTTCTTCGGCAAGATCAAGGAAGTTGCCGAGATGCCGAACCTCATCGAGGTTCAGAAGGCGTCCTACGACCAGTTCCTGATGGTCGACGAGCCCGAGGGCGGGCGCGCCGACGAGGGGCTGCAGAGCGTGTTCAAGTCGGTGTTCCCGATCTCCGACTTCGCCTCGACGGCGCTGCTCGAGTTCGTGCGCTACACCTTCGAGGCCCCGAAGTACGACGTGGACGAGTGCCGCCAGCGCGGCATCACCTTCGCGGCGCCGCTGAAGGTCACGCTGCGCCTCATCGTGTTCGATGTCGATCCCGACACCCAGGCCAAGTCGGTCAAGGACATCAAGGAGCAGGACGTCTACATGGGCGACATGCCCCTGATGACGGAGAACGGCACCTTCATCGTCAACGGCACCGAGCGCGTCATCGTCTCGCAGATGCACCGCTCGCCGGGCGTGTTCTTCGACCACGACAAGGGCAAGACCCACTCCTCGGGCAAGCTCCTGTTCGCCGCCCGCATCATCCCGTACCGGGGCTCCTGGCTCGACGTCGAGTTCGACGCCAAGGACATCGTGCACGTCCGCATCGACCGGAAGCGCAAGCTGCCGGCGACGTCGCTGCTCTACGCGCTCGGCCTCGACGGCGAGGAGATCCTGTCGACCTTCTACAACAAGGTCGTCTACGACCGGGACGGCGCCGACTGGCGCGTGCCGTTCGACGCCGAGCGCATGAAGGGCCTGAAGGCCACGGTCGACCTGATCGACGCCGATTCCGGCGAGGTCGTGCTCGAGGCCGGCAAGAAGCTCAACGCCCGCAACGCCCGCCAGATCACCGAGAAGGGTACCAAGTTCCTCAAGGCGACCGACGAGGATCTCGTCGGCCAGTACGTCGCCGAGGATCTGGTCAACGCGCAGACCGGTGAGATCTGGGCCGAGGCCGGCGAGGAGATCACCGACAAGCTCCTGAAGAGCCTGGAGGATGTCGGGATCACCGAGCTGCCGGTGCTCGACATCGACCACGTCAACATCGGGCCCTACATCCGCAACACGCTGGCGGTGGACAAGAATTCCAGCCGCGAGGGCGCGCTGTTCGACATCTACCGGGTCATGCGCCCGGGCGAGCCGCCGACCCTCGAGACCGCCGAGGCGATGTTCCACTCGCTGTTCTTCGATTCCGAGCGCTACGACCTCTCGGCGGTCGGCCGCGTGAAGATGAACATGCGCCTCGACCTCGACGCCGCCGACACGGTCCGCACCCTCCGCAAGGAGGACATGCTGGCGGTCGTCAAGGCGCTGGTCGAGCTGCGCGACGGCAAGGGCGAGGTCGACGACATCGACCACCTCGGCAATCGCCGCGTCCGCTCGGTGGGCGAGCTCATGGAGAACCAGTACCGCCTGGGCCTCCTGCGCATGGAGCGCGCCATCCGCGAGCGCATGAGCCAGGTCGACATCGACACGGTCATGCCGCAGGACCTGATCAACGCGAAGCCCGCGGCCGCGGCCGTGCGCGAGTTCTTCGGCTCGTCGCAGCTGTCGCAGTTCATGGACCAGACCAACCCGCTGTCCGAGGTGACGCACAAGCGCCGCCTCTCGGCCCTCGGCCCGGGCGGTCTGACCCGCGAGCGCGCCGGCTTCGAGGTGCGCGACGTGCACCCGACCCATTACGGCCGCATCTGCCCGATCGAGACGCCGGAAGGCCCGAACATCGGCCTGATCAACTCGCTCGCCACCTTCGCGCGGGTGAACAAGTACGGCTTCATCGAGACCCCGTTCCGGCGCGTGCGCGACGGCGTGGTCACCGACGAGGTGGCCTACCTCTCGGCCATGGAGGAGGCGAAGTACTACGTCGCCCAGGCGAACGCCCAGATGGACGAGAACCGCAAGCTCACGGAGGACCTCGTGGTCTGCCGCCGGGCCGGCGAGGTGATCGTCGTCGGGCCCGAGCGCGTCGACCTCATGGACGTGTCGCCGAAGCAGCTCGTCTCGGTCGCCGCGGCGCTGATCCCGTTCCTCGAGAACGACGACGCCAACCGCGCGCTCATGGGCTCGAACATGCAGCGCCAGGCGGTGCCGCTCGTCCGCGCCGACGCCCCGTTCGTGGGCACCGGCATGGAGGCGGTGGTCGCCCGCGATTCCGGCGCCGCCATCGCGGCCCGCCGGGCCGGCATCATCGATCAGGTGGACGCCACCCGCATCGTCATCCGCGCCACGGAAGAGGCCGACGCCAACAAGCCGGGCGTCGACATCTACCGGCTGCAGAAGTTCCAGCGCTCCAACCAGTCGACCTGCATCACGCAGAAGCCGCTGGTCCGCGTCGGCGAGTTCGTGAAGAAGGGCGAGATCATCGCCGACGGTCCCTCGACCGAGTTCGGCGAGCTGGCGCTCGGCCGGAACGTGCTCGTCGCGTTCATGCCGTGGAACGGCTACAACTTCGAGGACTCGATCCTGCTCTCCGAGCGGATTGTGAAGGATGACGTGTTCACCTCGATCCACATCGAGGAGTTCGAGGTGATGGCCCGCGACACCAAGCTCGGGCCGGAGGAGATCACCCGCGACATCCCGAACGTGTCGGAAGAGGCGCTCAAGAACCTCGACGAGGCCGGCATCGTCTATATCGGCGCCGAGGTGAACGCGGGCGACATCCTCGTCGGCAAGATCACCCCGAAGGGCGAGAGCCCGATGACGCCGGAGGAGAAGCTGCTCCGCGCCATCTTCGGCGAGAAGGCCTCGGACGTCCGCGACACCTCGCTGCGGGTGCCGCCGGGCGTCACCGGCACGATCGTCGAGGTCCGGGTGTTCAACCGCCACGGCGTCGACAAGGACGAGCGCGCCCAGGCGATCGAGCGCGAGGAGATCGAGCGGCTCGCCAAGGACCGCGACGACGAGCAGGCGATCCTCGACCGCAACACCTACGCCCGCCTCGCGGACGTGCTGATCGGCCAGGCGCCGGTGGCCGGCCCGAAGGGCTTCAAGAAGGACACCCCGCTCACCCGCGAGTTGATCAACGACTACCCGCGCTCGCAGTGGTGGCAGTTCGCCGTCATCGACGACCGTCTCATGACCGAGATGGAGGCGATGCAGAAGCAGTACGACGAGTCGAAGAAGCGCCTGGAGCAGCGCTTCCTCGACAAGGTCGAGAAGCTGCAGCGCGGCGACGAACTGCCTCCGGGCGTCATGAAGATGGTCAAGGTCTTCGTGGCGGTGAAGCGCAAGATCCAGCCGGGCGACAAGATGGCCGGCCGTCACGGCAACAAGGGTGTCGTGTCGCGGATCGTGCCGATCGAGGACATGCCGTTCCTGGAGGACGGGACGCATGCCGACATCGTGCTCAACCCGCTGGGCGTGCCCTCGCGCATGAATGTCGGCCAGATCCTGGAGACGCACCTGGGCTGGGCGGCTGCGGGCCTGGGTCGCAAGGTGTCGAAGGCGGTGGATGCCTATCTGAAGACGCAGGATATCGCGCCGCTGCGGGAGGAGATGAAGGCGATCTACTCCCCGGGCGAGCTCGACGGCCTGACGGACGAGGAGCTGGCCGAGGCCGGCAACAACGTCCGCCGCGGCGTGCCGATGGCCACCCCGGTGTTCAACGGCGCCAAGGAGGCCGACATCGAGCAGATGCTGGAGATGGCCGGTCTCGACCGCTCGGCGCAGTCGACGCTCTATGACGGGCGTACCGGCGAGCCCTTCGACCGCAAGGTGACGATGGGCTACATCTACATGCTGAAGCTGCACCACCTCGTGGACGACAAGATCCACGCCCGGTCGATCGGCCCGTACTCGCTCGTCACCCAGCAGCCGCTGGGCGGCAAGGCGCAGTTCGGCGGTCAGCGCTTCGGCGAGATGGAGGTCTGGGCGCTGGAGGCCTACGGCGCGGCCTACACGCTGCAGGAGATGCTCACGGTGAAGTCGGACGACGTGGCCGGCCGCACCAAGGTCTACGAGGCGATCGTCCGCGGCGACGACACGTTCGAGGCCGGCATCCCCGAGTCGTTCAACGTGCTCGTCAAGGAGATGCGCTCGCTCGGCCTCAACGTCGAGCTGACGTCCTCCAAGAAGGCCGCCAACGACCAGCTCGAGCCGCCGGCCGACGCGGCCGAGTAAGCCGGAAGAAAACCTCCCGTGGCGGCGGCGTGCCGCCGCCACGGTCGAGCGGGAAGGGGAGGGGCCTTCCAGGGTTCGACGACGGTGAGCAGCGCCCGTGCGGGGCGCGGCGCCGGATCTTTTTCAGGACGCGGTGGCCCGGCGCGGGGCTGTCGGCGTCAACAAGGAGTGGATCATGAACCAAGAGGTCATGAACCTTTTCAACCAGCAGGCCACGCCGGTCAGCTTCGACCAGATCAAGATCTCGATCTCGTCCCCGGAGAAGATCCTCTCCTGGTCGTACGGCGAGATCAAGAAGCCCGAGACCATCAACTACCGGACCTTCAAGCCCGAGCGCGACGGCCTGTTCTGCGCGCGCATCTTCGGGCCGATCAAGGACTACGAGTGCTTGTGCGGCAAGTACAAGCGCATGAAGTACAAGGGCGTCATCTGCGAGAAGTGCGGCGTCGAGGTCACCCTCGCGCGCGTCCGGCGCGACCGCATGGGCCACATCGAGCTCGCCGCCCCCGTCGCGCACATCTGGTTCCTGAAGTCGCTGCCGAGCCGCATCGGCCTGCTGCTCGACATGGCGCTCAAGGACCTCGAGCGGATCCTGTACTTCGAGTCGTACTGCGTCATCGAGCCGGGCCTCACCCCCCTGAAGGAGCGCCAGCTCCTGTCGGAGGAGGAGTACCTGCGCGCGCAGGAGGAGTACGGCGAGGACTCGTTCACCGCCATGATCGGCGCCGAGGCCATCCGGCGCATCCTGCAGGAGCTCGACCTCGACAAGATCGCCAACGATCTGCGCGAGGAGATCGCCGTCACCACCTCGGAGCTGAAGCCCAAGAAGCTCCTGAAGCGGCTCAAGATCATCGAGGCCTTCCAGATGTCCGGCAACAAGCCGGAATGGATGATCCTCACGGTCGTGCCGGTGATCCCGCCGGACCTGCGTCCGCTGGTCCCGCTGGACGGCGGCCGCTTCGCGACCTCCGACCTGAACGACCTGTACCGCCGCGTCATCAACCGCAACAACCGCCTGAAGCGGCTGATCGAGCTGCGCGCCCCCGACATCATCATCCGCAACGAGAAGCGGATGCTGCAGGAGGCGGTCGACGCCCTGTTCGACAACGGCCGCCGCGGCCGCGTCATCACGGGCGCCAACAAGCGCCCGCTGAAGTCGCTCGCCGACATGCTGAAGGGCAAGCAGGGCCGGTTCCGCCAGAACCTGCTCGGCAAGCGCGTCGACTACTCGGGCCGCTCGGTCATCGTGGTCGGCCCGGAGCTGAAGCTGCACCAGTGCGGCCTGCCCAAGAAGATGGCTCTGGAGCTGTTCAAGCCGTTCATCTACGCGCGCCTCGACGCCAAGGGCTTCTCGGCCACCGTCAAGCAGGCCAAGAAGCTCGTCGAGAAGGAGAAGCCGGAGGTCTGGGACATCCTCGATGAGGTGATCCGCGAGCACCCGGTGATGCTGAACCGCGCGCCGACGCTGCACCGGCTGGGCATCCAGGCCTTCGAGCCGAAGCTGATCGAGGGCAAGGCGATCCAGCTGCACCCGCTGGTCTGCGCCGCGTTCAACGCCGACTTCGACGGCGACCAGATGGCCGTGCACGTCCCGCTGTCGCTCGAGGCGCAGCTGGAAGCGCGCGTCCTGATGATGTCGACCAACAACATCCTGCACCCGGCCAACGGTCAGCCGATCATCGTGCCGTCGCAGGACATCGTGCTCGGCCTCTACTACCTGTCGATCGTGGCCGAGGGTGCGCCGGGCGAGTACAAGGCCGACAACGCCAAGAACCCGATGCAGGGCGTCTACGGCGACATGGGCGAGCTGGAGCACGCCCTGGCCGCCAAGGCCGTGTCGCTGCACTCGAAGATCAAGTGGCGCTGGACCGGCATCGGCCCGGACGGCGAGCCCCTGACCAAGACCTACGAGACCACCCCGGGCCGGGTGATCCTGTCCGGCGCCCTGCCGAAGCACGCCAAGGTGCCCTTCGACGTCGTCAACAAGCTGATGACCAAGAAGGAGATCTCGGCGATGATCGACACCGTCTACCGCCACTGCGGTCAGAAGGAGTCGGTGATCTTCTGCGACCGGATCATGGCGCTCGGCTTCAACCACGCGTTCAAGGCCGGCATCTCGTTCGGCAAGGACGACATGGTCGTGCCGGAGAACAAGTGGTCGATCGTCGACACGACCCGCGCGCTCGTGAAGGATTACGAGCAGCAGTACAACGACGGCCTGATCACCCAGGGCGAGAAGTACAACAAGGTGGTCGATGCCTGGGCGAAGTGCTCGGACAAGCTGGCCGCCGAGATGATGGGCCGCATCTCCAGCGTCCAGAAGGACGAGAAGGGCGCCGACAAGCAGGTCAACTCGATCTACATGATGAGCCACTCGGGTGCCCGCGGCTCGCCTGCCCAGATGAAGCAGCTCGCGGCGATGCGCGGCCTCATGGCCAAGCCGTCGGGCGAGATCATCGAGACCCCGATCATCTCGAACTTCAAGGAAGGCCTGGACGTGCTGGAGTACTTCAACTCCACGCACGGTGCCCGTAAGGGCCTCGCCGACACCGCGCTGAAGACCGCCAACTCCGGCTACCTGACCCGCCGCCTCGTCGACGTGGCGCAGGACGCGGTCATCCGCGAGGTGGATTGCGGCACGACCAGCGGCATCAAGATGCGCGCCATCGTGGATGCCGGCCAGGTCGTGGCGACGCTCGCCACCCGCATCCTCGGCCGCGCCACGGCGGAGGATCTCGTGGCCGCGGACGGCACGGTGATCGTCAAGACCGGCGAGACCATCGAGGAGCGGCACCTGCCGGCGATCAACGCCGCCGGCATCCAGGAGGTGAAGATCCGCTCGGTGCTGGTCTGCGCCACCAAGAGCGGCGTCTGCGCCACCTGCTACGGGCGCGACCTCGCCCGCGGCACGCCCGTCAACATGGGCGAGGCGGTCGGCGTCATCGCGGCGCAGTCGATCGGCGAGCCGGGCACGCAGCTCACGATGCGCACCTTCCACATCGGCGGCGCGGCCCAGATCGCCGACTCGTCCTTCATCGAGTCGAGCTTCGAGGGCACGATCAAGATCCGCAACCGCGCGATCGCCAAGAACACGGACGGTGACCTGATCGCCACCGGCCGCAACGTGGCGGTCGTCATCGTCGGGTCGGACGGGGTCGAGCGGGCGGTCCACCGCCTGCAGTACGGCGCCAAGCTCCGGGTCGACGAGGGCGACAAGATCAAGCGCGGGCAGCGGATCGCCGAGTGGGATCCCTACACCCGTCCGATCCTCACCGAGGTCGACGGCATCGTGGCCTACGAGGATCTGGTCGACGGCCAGTCCATGACCGAGACCACCGATGAGTCGACCGGCATCGCCAAGCGCGTCGTCGTCGACTGGCGCGGGTCGGCCCGGACCTCGGACCTGAAGCCCGCGATGGTCGTGGTCGACCGGGACGGCAAGGCGCTCAAGCTGCCGCGCGGCTCGGACGCCCGCTACTTCCTCCCGGTCGACGCCATCATCGGCTTCGACCCGGGCGCGACGGTCAAGGCCGGCGACATCCTCGCCCGCGTCTCGACCGACTCGGCCAAGACCCGCGACATCACCGGCGGTCTGCCGCGGGTGGCGGAGCTGTTCGAGGCCCGGCGCCCGAAGGATGCGGCGATCATCGCCGAGAAGTCGGGCACCATCGCGTTCGGCCGCGACTACAAGAACAAGCGTCGGCTCACGCTGACGCCGCATGACGGCTCGGAGGCGGTCGAGTACCTGATCCCGAAGGGCAAGCACATCCACCTGCAGGACGGGGACGTGGTCGAACTCGGCGATTACATCGTCGACGGAAACCCGGCGCCGCACGACATCCTGGCGATCAAGGGCGTCGAGGAGCTCGCGGCCTACCTCGTCAACGAGATCCAGGAGGTCTACCGGCTGCAGGGCGTGTCGATCAACGACAAGCACATCGAGGTGATCGTCCGCCAGATGCTGCAGAAGGTCGAGGTGACCGACGGCGGCGATTCGGACATCCTCTCGGGCGACCAGATCGATCGCACGGAGCTGACCGACTACAACGAGAAGCTGCTCGCCGAGGGCAAGAAGCCGATCCAGGGCGTCCCGGTCCTGCTCGGCATCACCAAGGCTTCGCTGCAGACGAAGTCGTTCATCTCGGCGGCCTCGTTCCAGGAGACCACCCGCGTCCTCACCGAGGCGGCGGTCAACGGCAAGGTCGACACCCTGGAAGGCCTGAAGGAGAACGTGATCGTCGGCTCGCTGATCCCGGCGGGTACCGGCTCGATGGTGGCGGATATCCGCGCCATCGCCCGCCGCCGCGACGCGATGATCCTGCAGCAGAAGCAGACCGAGAGCGGCGCGATGCCGGTCGAGGAGCTTCCGCCCGCCGCCGCCGAGTGAGGCGGCCGGCAGGTCCGAGACGAGAGAGGGCGGCCTTCGGGCCGCCCTTTTCTTTCGTGGCGTGCCTCGCTCAGCGCCGCCGTCTTCGCGAGCGCAGCGAAGCAGGCCGGGGCGGCGCGCGATCCCCGACCCGGGCGATCCCTGGGTCGCTTCGCTGCACTCGCGTTGAAGGGGTTCGGAAGCGTCGACGGTACCGTCCCATCCGAGGCCGTATCGAGACACGCGGGTCCATCCGGCCTTAACGGCGGCTCAACCATACCGCGCGATAAATTCGGCGCGGCCGCAGAAACACCCTGGAAACGGGGAGGATCGGGCCGGTTCGGGTGCGTGAGTGCGGGTCTGGCGTCGTGGGCACGAGACGAGGACGGGAATCGAGCCTGCGCTGGCTCTCGGCGGCCCTGACGCCCTGGATGGTCGGGCTGGGCCTGCTGGTGTCGTTCACCGCCGATGCCGGCACGGAGAACGCCATCGGGGCGAGCCGGCTCGGGGTGATCGATGCCGACACGGTCCCGCCGCTGCCGCCCGGCACCCTGCTGATCGGGTCGGCCCTCCGCCGCCTCGGCGACGAGCCGCCCCAGGCGATCTTCAAGACCGGCGCGCACGTCTTCCCCGTCGTGCAGCGGGCCGGCAAGGGCGACCCGACCCGGCCGCCGGC
The DNA here is from genome assembly GCF_053345825.1 of Methylobacterium sp. C33D. NCBI lineage: Bacteria > Pseudomonadati > Pseudomonadota > Alphaproteobacteria > Hyphomicrobiales > Methylobacteriaceae > Methylobacterium > Methylobacterium sp. C33D. The sequence continues at coordinate 71,137 of NZ_JBKFAV010000028.1, read as the reverse complement.
CGAGAGCTTCGCCCGCCGGGCCGCGAGCCTGCGCGAGGCGGGCGGCGCCCTGGTCTTCGGCGACGTCACCGGCAGCGTCACCGGCGTGCTGACGCAGGGCTCCGCGATCTGGGATCCGGAATCCGAGCCGGAGGCCGCCTTCGTCCCCGTGCCGGATCTCGGCCTCACCACCGGCAGCGGCACCGCCGCCTCCACGGGCGCGGGGACGGCCGACCTCACCGAGGATGGCGGCCCCGAGCGCTTCGACGGCTCGACCCCGCCGGTGCCGCGGGCCATCGCCCTGTCGTCCACGACGCCGGCGCCCGCGGACGCGATCCCCGTCGAGATCGCCGCGGCGAGCCTCGCGCTCCCCGACTTCGCGATCCGCACCGAGCGCCCGGACGGCGCCCAGTCGGTGCCCGAGGACGCGCGCCGGCGCTACGCCGACCTGATCGACCCGAACGCCCTCGACAAGGAGCAGCGCTGCCTCTCCGAGGCGGTCTATTTCGAGGCCCGGAGCGAGCCCGAAGCCGGCCAGGCCGCCGTCGCCCAGGTGGTGCTCAACCGGGTGAAGAGCGGCCTCTACCCGGCGAGCGTCTGCGGCGTCGTCTACCAGAACCGGCACCACTACATGGGCTGCCAGTTCTCCTTCGCCTGCGAGGGCAAGTCCCTGCGCATCACCGATGCCGGCGCCTGGGAGTCCGCCACCCGCATCGCCCGCTCGGTGATCGAGGGCCGGACCTACCTCGCGGAGGTCGGCGCCGCGACCCACTACCACGCCGACTACGTGCGTCCGGGCTGGGCCCGCCGCCTGCGCAAGATGGACGTGATCGGCCGGCACATCTTCTACCAGCTCCGGGCCGGCCAGACCTGACCCGGGCCGCGTCGGACTTCATAAGAGGGACTGTCGAAGATCCGAACAATCCTACCTAGGTAGCTGACGCCTAAGCAGTCGAAACCAAGGGTTAATTTTACCTTCGTTCCCGATAATGCTTGCGCGCCGGGCAACGAGTCTGGCCTCTGGTACGTCGAGACGAGCGCCGCGCTCGCGCCGCGTCTCGCAGTAATGCGTATCAGAGGACTTCCATGACCGTGCCGGTCGCTCGCACCGCTCTCCTCGCCGCCGCCCTCGGCGGCGCGCTCCTCGCCGCTCCCGCCCAGGCCGGCGGCTGCTACGGCTCCGAATGCTATCGCCGCGTCGTCACGCCGCCGGTCTACGACACCGTGCAGGAGAGCGTGCTGGTGCGTCCGCCCCGGACGGTCTACCGCACCACGCCGCCGGTCTACGACACGGTGTCGGAGCGCGTGATGGTCTCGCCCGGCGGCCGCTACTGGCAGACCAGCCGCGGCCCCGGCGGCGAGCTGATCGGCTGCTGGGTGACCGCGCCCCCGCGCTTCGCGGTCCGCACCCGGACCGTGCTGGTCCGCCCGGCACAGACGATCCCCGAGACGATCCCGCCGGAATACGCCAGCGTCAGCCGCCGCGTCCTCGTGGCGCCGGCCCGGGCCGGCTGGGCGCCGATCGGCGGGGGCTACGGCTACCGGCCCGCGACCTACGGTGGGCCGCTCGTCGGCTCCATCCCGGACGCCCTCGGCATCACCGGGGCCAGCTCGTCGGATATCGGCGTCGGTCTCGGCTTCTACACGGGCAGCCGGTACGAGGGATACTGAGCCGGTAACGACCGCCGTCCGCCTTGATTCCGGGCGTCCCGGCCACACCTCACCGCGCAGCACGGGAGGTGACGATGGGGACGTTCAAGGCCTGGGTGGTCGACAAGGGCGAGGCCGGCCAGAGCCTCGCCTTCAGGGATTTCGACGACGCCGACCTGATGGACGGCGACGTCACCGTGCGGGTGACGCACTCGACCCTGAACTACAAGGACGGCCTCGCGCTCACCGGCAAGTCGCCGGTGGTGCGCCGCTTCCCGATGATCCCGGGCATCGACTTCTCCGGGATCGTCGAGACCTCGGACCATCCGGACTACAGGCCGGGCGACGCGGTCGTGCTCACCGGCTGGGGCGTCGGCGAGACCCATCTCGGCGCCTACGCGCAGCGCGCCCGGGTCAAGGGCGACTGGCTGGTGCCGCTGCCGCAGGGACTCACGGCCGAGCAGGCCATGGCGGTGGGCACCGCCGGCTACACGGCGATGCTGTGCTGCATGGCGCTGGACGCCCACGGCGTGACGCCCGAGCACGGCCCGGTGATCGTCACCGGCGCCTCGGGCGGCGTCGGCTCCGTCGCGGTGGCGCTCCTCGCCCGGGCGGGCTGGCACGTGATCGCCTCCACCGGCCGGGACGGCGAGTCCGACTACCTGAAGGGGCTCGGTGCGGCCGAGATCCTCGACCGGGCCGAACTGTCGAAGCCCGGCAAGCCGCTGGGCAAGGAGCGCTGGGCCGCGGGCGTCGACGCCGTCGGCTCCACGACCCTCGCCAACGTCCTCGCCATGACCCGGGCGGACGGCGCCGTCGCGGCCTGCGGGCTGGCGCAGGGCATGGACCTGCCGACCTCGGTGGCGCCCTTCATCCTCCGCGGCGTGTCGCTCCTCGGCATCAACAGCGTCACCACCCCGCAGCCGAAGCGCCGGGCGGCCTGGGCGCGCCTCGCCCGCGAGCTCGACCTCGGCAAGCTCGCCGCCATGACCAGCACGGTCCGCCTGGAGGAGGTCGGCCGGCTCGGCGACGAGATCCTGGCCGGCAAGGTCCGGGGCCGGACCGTGGTGACGGTGGCGTAGGTCCGGCGTCCGTCAGGCGCCTTTCCGGGCCTGGAGCAGGTAGCTCATCGGCAGGAGCCGGTCGGCGGCGAGCGCGTCGCAGGCCGTCGTGCTGATGTTGTCCGGGAATTCCCGGAACCGCTCGATCGCGAGGCCCGCGCCGATCAGGCTCTCGATCAGCGCGCCGACGGGGTGGGCGAACCAGTAATGCGGTCCGACCCGCGGGGCCGGCCCGTCGCCGTACACGATGGCGTCCTCGCCCACGAACGGCGCCGTGCGGAAATAGGAGTGCCGGACCAGGAGCGGCTGCTCCGCCCGCGGCTCGAACATGTTCACGACGGGATGCTCCTCGTGGACGAGGATCCGGCCGCCCGGGCGCAGGAGACGCGCCGCCACGGCGAGGAAGCGCGGCAGGTCGGGCATCCAGCCCAGCACGCCGATGGTGATCACCGCGAGGTCGAAGGCGCCGTCGTAGCGCGCCTCGATCGCGTGCACGTCGCCCGCGACGAAGCGGCAGTCGCGCCCGGCGATGCCGGCGAGTTCCCTGGCCTGGGCGAGGAACGCCTCCGACTGGTCGAACCCGGTCGCCGACCGGGCGCCGAGATTCATCAGCGACACCGTCTCGCGCCCGTTGTTGCAGCAGAGCTGCGCGACGGAGGCCCCGGCGAGCCCGATCGCCCGCAGGGCCGCCTCCATCGGCGGGTCGAAGCAGGAGAAGCCGGGATCCTGCGCGAAGGACCGCGTGAGCCGGTCCCACGACGGGTCGTCCCGGTGCAGCGGCGCGGAGGCATCCCAGGCCTGGCGGTTGGCGGCGACGGCCTCGGCGGCGGACAGGGACGACATCGACGGCTCCGGGTGACTCCCCCGAGAGTCTAGCGAGCGGTACCCGTCCCGCGCCATTGCGAAAACGCCGGGCCGGCCGAAACGCGGTCGCGCGGGAACCTTTGCCGTACCTCGCGTGTTGGCGTCTTCATGAGCGTCGCATTCGTCAAAGAGCCCGAGGGTGGGGAAGCGTTCGAGAATCTGCCGGATCGGCCGATCTCGCCGCACACGAACTTCGTCACGCCGGAGGGGCTCGCGCAGATCGAGGCCGAGGTCGCGCGCCTGGAGAAGGAGGTCGCCTCGCTGGACCCCGCCGACAAGGCGGAGGATTCCCGCATCGGGCGCGACCTGCGCTACTGGGCGGCCCGGAAGAACACCGCGCAGCTCGTGGAGCCGAAGGGCGGCGACACCGTGCAGTTCGGCTCCACCGTCACGGTGCTCCGCGAGGACGAGGCCGGCAAGGAGACCCGGCAGACCTTCCGGATCGTCGGCGAGGACGAGGCCGACCCGCACAAGGGCTCGATCTCGTACGTGGCACCGCTGGCCCGGGCGATCACCGGCAAGACGATCGGCGACGTGGTCGAGGTGAACGGCCACGAGGTCGAGGTGGTCGAGATCCGCTGAGGCGGGTCACCGCCCCTCGAAGCGCGGCCGCAGCGGCAGCAGCGCCTCGGCGACGTGCTCCATGAAGGCCCGGACCCGCGCCGCGTGGCGCAGGTCCGGATGCGTCAGGATCCAGAGATCCGCCCCGAGTTCCGGGTGCGGTCCGGACAGGCGACGCAGCGCCGGGTTGACGTCGGCCGTGAAGCAAGGGAGCGGGCCGATGCCGAGGCCCGCCTCCACCGCCGCCTCCAGGCCCAGCACCGCGTTGATCCGGAGGCGGATTCGGTCGGGCGGCGCCCGCGCCTCAACGAACCGGGTGAGCGTCCCTCCCGCCACCGCCGGACCCGGGCTGATCCAGTCCTCGCGGGCGAGGTCGCCGTAGGTGCGATCGGCGCGGCCGTAGACCGCCCAGGCGGTGAGGGCGAGTCGGCGCCCGACCAGGGTCTCGCTCGGCTCCCGGCTGATCCGGATCGCCACGTCGGCGTCCCGGCGCGAGAGATTGAGCGTCGCCTCGGCGAGGATGAGCTCGATCCGGATCTCCGGGTAGCGCGCCGCGAAGCTCGCCAGCATCGGCATCAGCAGTTCGGCGGCGAAGCCCGCCGGCGCGGTCACCCGCAACTCGCCGGACGGCGTCTCGCCCTGTCCCGCCACCGCGCGGGAGAACCGCGCCACGTCCGCCTCGATCCGCCCGGCCGCCTCGATCATCGCCTGTCCGGCGGCGGTCGGCAGGTAGCCCGTGCGCAGCCGCTCGAACAGGCGTGTGTCGAGCCGTGCCTCCAGGGCGGCGAGGCGCCGGAACGCCGTCGAGTGATTGATCCCGAGTTCGGCCGCCGCCGCGGTCAGGCCGCCCCGGTCGGCCACGGCCTTCACGAACCGGAATTCGTCCCAGTCGAGCGTCACGCCCAAATCCTTGCGTCTGTGCAAGATCAATCTTGCATGTCGGGGCATTCTTGCAAGGCAGCGAATGCGCGATGCAGGGGCCTTCCGCCGGCCGTCGATTCGGCCGGACGTCCGACACGCAGGAGAGACCATCCCATGGCAAAGGTTCTGGTGCTGTACTACTCGACCTACGGCCACGTGGAGCAGATGGCCTACGCAGTCGCGGAGGGCGCCCGCGAGACGGGCGCCGAGGTCGTCGTGAAGCGCGTGCCCGAGCTGGTGCCTGAGGAGGTTGCCCGGCAGAACCACTTCAAGCTCGATCAGGCGGCGCCGGTCGCGACGGTCGCCGAACTCGCCGATTACGACGCGATCATCTTCGGCACGCCGACCCGCTACGGCAACATGGCCTCGCAGATGAAGCAGTTCATCGACCAAACCGGCGGCCTCTGGATGAAGGGCGCGCTGGTCGGCAAGGTCGGCTCGGTCTTCACCTCCACGGCCTCGCAGCACGGCGGCCAGGAGACGACCCTGACGAGCTTCCACACGGTGCTGTTCCACCACGGCATGGTGGTGGTCGGCCTTCCTTACAGCTTCCAGGGGCAGGCGGGCGTCGAGGCGGTGAAGGGCAACACGCCCTACGGCGCCAGCACGATCGCGGACGGCGACGGGTCCCGCCAGCCGAGCGCCGTCGAGCTGGAGGGCGCGCGGTTCCAGGGCCGCCACGTGGCCGGCATCGCGGCCAAGCTGGCCCGAGACTGAGGAGGCAAGAAAAAAGGCTCGGATTGCTCCGAGCCTGAAAGGAAAAAGGCCATTGGGGGCTGAGAAGGCCTTCGTGATCAGTAAACGGATCAGGCCGAACTCTGTTCCGCGGGCGGCGAAAATTTCTGCGCCGTTAGCGGGGCGCGGCCGCCCGGGCGAGGCGGTCGCGGATCGCCTCGCCGAGGCCCTCCTCGGGGATCGGCGCGACCGCGATCGTCTCGGCGCCCGAGGCGTCGAGGTCGCGCAGGGCGCCGAACAGCCGGGACGCGGCCTCGGCGGGATCTCCCGCCGGGCTCAGGTTGAGGCTGGCCCGCGCGAATTCGTGATCCGCCGGGAGGTGCGAGCCGAACAGTAGGACCGCCTCGCCGGGCGCGACCCGCACCGCGTCGAGCCGGACACGCGCCCGCGGCGCGTAGTGCGAGGCGAGCATGCCCGGACCCGCCGGCCGGTCGGCATCCGCCGCCTCGGGCGCCGCCGGGTCGAGGCCGAGCACCGCCCGGAGCGCGGCCCGGGTGACGCCGCCGGGCCGCAGCAGCCGCGGCGGGCCGCCGAGGCAGGCCACCACCGTCGACTCGACGCCGACCGGCGTGTCGCCGCCGTCGAGCACCGCGGCGATCCGGCCGGCGAGATCGTCGAGGACGTGGTCGGCCCGGGTCGGGCTCACCCGCCCGGACCGGTTGGCCGAGGGCGCCGCGACCGGCAGCCCGACCTCCGCCAGGAGATCCCGCGCGAGCGGGTGTGCCGGAACCCGCAGGGCGAGGCTCGGCAGGCCGGCGCGGGCGAGGTCGCAGACCCGCGTGCCCGCGTGCGCCGGGACTACCAGGGTCAGGGGGCCGGGCCAGAAGGCCTCCGCGAGGCGGCGCGCCGGAGCGTCGAACACCCCCTCCGCCAGGGCCGCCGCCGCGTCGGGCAGGTGCGAGATCAGCGGGTTGAAGCGCGGCCGCGCCTTGGCGGCGAAGATGCCCGTCACCGCCCTAGGGTCGGTCGCGTCCGCTCCTAGCCCGTAGACCGTCTCGGTCGGGAAGGCGACGAGGCGGCCGGCCCGCAGGAGCGCGGCGGCCTCCGCGAGGCCGGCCGCGCCGGCGGTGAGCCGCCGGGTCGCGGCCGGGACCGTTGACCCGGGATCATTCATGCGGGAAGCCGTCTCCGAGGTCATGGCGGCGCGAGCCCCGCGCGCCTATCCTCGCCCCGCCCTAGCGCCGGTGCGCGGGCGCGGTCAAACCCGCCCCGGATCGAACGAGCGGGCGGGCCGCCACACGGGAGGATCGTATGAGTTACCGCGCCCCGGTCCCCGAGATGCTCTTCACGCTGCGGCACGTGGCCGGGCTCGACGCGGTCGATCCCGACGACGCCGAGGCGATCCTGACCGAGGCCGGGCGGATCGCCGCCGGGGTGATCGCGCCGCTCAACCGGGTCGGCGACCGGCACGGCACCCCCTTCGCGGACGGGCGCGTCACCACGCCGCCCGGCTGGCGCGAGGCCTACCGCACCTTCACGGAGGGCGGCTGGAACGGGCTCTCGGCCGAGGCCGACCACGGCGGCCAGGGCCTGCCGAAGCTGATCGAGGCCGCCTGCACGGAGATGTGGAACGGCGCCAACCTCGCCTTCGGCCTCTGCCCGCTCCTGACCCAGGGCGGCATCGAGGCGCTGGCGGCCCACGGCTCCGACGACCTGAAGGCGCGCTATCTCGAGAAGCTGGTCTCGGGTGAATGGCCCGCCACCATGAACCTGACCGAGCCGCAGGCGGGCTCCGACCTCGCCCTCCTGCGCACCCGGGCCGTGCCGGCGGGCGACGGCACCTACCGGATCATCGGCAACAAGATCTACATCACCTACGGCGAGCACGACCTCGCCGAGAACATCGTCCACCTCGTCCTGGCCCGGCTGCCCGACGCGCCCGCCGGCACGCGGGGCATCTCGCTGTTCCTGGTGCCGAAGGTGCTGCCGGACGGGACCCGCAACGACCTGCGCTGCTCCGGAATCGAGCACAAGCTCGGCATCCACGCCTCGCCGACCTGCTCGATGGCGTTCGGCGACGGCGGCGGCGCCACCGGCTGGCTGATCGGCCAGGAGAACAGGGGGCTGGCCTGCATGTTCACGATGATGAACGCGGCGCGGCTCAATGTCGGCCTGCAGGGCGTCGGCGTCGCCGAGGCCGCGACCCAGCGGGCGCTGGCCTACGCGCAGGAGCGCCGCCAGGGCAAGGCCGTCGGCGCCGCCGAGGCGACCAGCCCGATCGCCGCCCATCCGGACGTGCAGCGCATGCTGCTCACCATGAAGGCCTCGACGGCCGCCGCCCGCGCCATCTGCTACCTCACCGCCGCGGCCCTCGACGCGTCGAAGGGGCCCGAGGGGCAGGCCGCCCTGGACCGCGCCTCGCTGCTGACCCCGGTGGCGAAGGCCTTCGCCACCGACCTCGCCAACGAGGTGACCTCGCTCGGCGTGCAGGTCCACGGCGGCATGGGCTTCGTGGAGGAGACCGGGGCGGCGCAGCTCATGCGCGACGCCCGCATCCTCGGCATCTACGAGGGGACCAACGGCATCCAGGCCATCGACCTCACCGCCCGCAAGCTGCCGCTGAACGGCGGGGGCACCGCGCGGTCGCAGATCGCCTGGATGCGCCGGGCCGCGGAGGGGCTGCTCAAGGCCGGCGACCCGGCCTTCGGCCACATGGCGGCGCGGCTGCGCGACGGGATCGGCAGCCTCGACCGGGCGACGAGCCACCAGCTCGCCGCGCTGAGCTCGAACCGCCCCGAGGCGGCGCTCGCCGGCGCGACGCCGTACCTGCGCCTGTTCGGCCTCACGCTGGGCGCCGCCTGCCTCGCCCGGGGTGCGCTGGCCGCGAGCGCCGCCCGGAAGGCGGGCGAGACGGATCCGGCGCACGCGGCCCGCATCGCCCTCGCCCGGTTCTACGCCGAGAACCTCCTGGTCGCCGCCTCCGGCCTGGAGCAGGCGGTGGTCGAGGGCGGCGCCTTCACGGACGACGCCGCCCTGGCGCTGGCGGTTTGAGGAGCGGACCATGGCCGAACCCGTCACGATCGACGACCGCGCGGGCGGCGTCCGCCTGATCACCCTGAACCGTCCGGAGAAGAAGAACGCCCTCACGGGCGCCATGTACGACGCGATGCGCGCGGGCCTGGCGGAGGCCGACGCGTCGGACGCGGTCGGAGCCGTGGTCTTCGCCGGGCAGCCCGGCATGTTCAGCGCCGGCAACGACCTCGCCGACTTCATGGGGCATGCCGGTGATGGATTCAGTTCCTCGCCGGCGCTGGCCTTCATCCGCCAGCTCGCCCGGACCCGCACCCCGATGGTGGCGGCGGTCGACGGGATCGCGGTCGGCATCGGCGCGACCCTCTGCCTGCACTGCGACCTCGTCTACGCGAGCCCGGCGGCGCGCCTGCGCATGCCGTTCGTGGAACTCGGCCTCGTGCCGGAGGCGGCGTCGAGCTACCTGCTGCCCCTGCGGGTCGGCCGGCTCCGGGCGACCGAGCTGCTGCTCCTGTCGCGGCCGCTCGAGGCCGACGAGGCGCAGGCCCTGGGCCTCGTCAACGCGGTGCTGCCCGCCGACATGCTGGTCGAGCAGGCCATCGCGCAGGCCGCGCGCCTCGCCGCCCTGCCGCGCGGGGCGCTGACGGCGTCCCGGGCGCTGATCCGGGGCGACCAGGCGCAGGTGGAGGCGGCCCTGGAGGCGGAGGCGAAGGCCTTCGACGCGCAGCTGCGCTCGCCCGAATCCCAGGAGCGGCTCGCCGCCTTCCTGTCGCGGTCGAAGCCCGCCGCCTCGGCGTGACCCCGCCCGACCTCTCCCAGAAGATCTGCCTCGTCGCGGGCGCGTCGCGGGGCGTCGGCCGGGGCCTCGCCCGGGCGCTGGGCGAGGCGGGGGCCACGGTGATCGTCACGGCCCGCTCCAGCGAGACCGGCCCGCGCACCGAGATGCGCGCCGAGGCGATCGAGGACACGGCCCGCGCGGTCGACGCGGCCGGCGGGCGCGGGCACCACTACCTGTGCGACCACCGCTCCGAGCGGGCCACCGACGCGCTGGTTCACTGGGCGCTGCGCCGGTTCGGGCGGATCGACGTCGTGGCCTGCAGCGTGTGGAGCGGCAACGAGGGCTACGACGGCGAGCGCTACCCGGACGGGGCCGGCTGGGGCACGCCGTTCTGGCGCCGCTCGGCGGAGCCGTACATCGGCCTCCTCGAGGCCGGGCCGCTGCCGGCCCTGCTGCTCGCCCGGGCGGTCGCCCCCGCCATGGTGGCGGCGCGGGCCGGGCTGCTGGCGCTCGTCTCCTTCGGGACCGAGGATTACCTCGGCGACGTGTTCTACGATTCCGCCAAGGCCGCGACCAACCGGCTGACCCTGGCCTTCGCCCGGGAACTCGCGCCCCACGGCGTCACCGCCCTCGGCCTGTCGCCGGGCTTCGTCGCCACCGAGCGGGCGCGCGACCTCGGCCAGGAGCAGCACGCCACCGAGAGCCCCCTCTACGCCGGCCGGGCGCTGGCGGCGCTCGCCGCCGATTCCGACATCGCCGCCCGGGCGGGCGCCGTGCTGCACGCCGGCGACCTCGCGCGCGTCTACGGCTTCACCGACGCCGACGGGACGCGGCCGGAGCGGTTCCGCGTCGGGCCGTGACGGTTCCGGCGGGACCTGTCGCCCGAATGGCGCAGCCCCGCGGCAAACGGGCCGGATCCGCCCCGGGACCCGTCGGCGGGGTTGATTCGCGGGGCCCGGACGCGCGTCCTGTCGGGATCGGCGGCTCCGATTGCTGCGGGAGCGAAAAACGGCCTTAATTCGCCCGCAGGTCAGGGGTCGATCCTGTGCCCGCTCCGATCTCCGGTCGGGTCGGGACCGTGCGTGTGAACGAGGGAAACTGGCATGTCGGAAGCGAACACGGCCCCGCGCGTGCTGATGGTGTTCCCGAAGTTCTACGAAAACTCCATGTGGAACTTCAAAGAGGCCATGGAGCTGCAGGGCGCCCGCGCGCCCGCGCCGCCGCTCGGCCTCATCACGCTCGCCGCGATGCTGCCGCCGGCCTGGCAGGTGACGCTGGTCAACCGCAACTGCGAGGAGCTGACGGACGCGCAGATCCGGGCGGCCGACCTCGTGATGACCGGCGGCATGCTGCCCCAGGAGCCGGACTGCCTCGTGGTCATCGACCGCTGCGTGGCGCTCGGCACCCCGGTCTGCGTCGGCGGCCCGGCCCCGACCTCGACGCCGGAGGTCTACGACAAGGCCGACTTCCTGGTGCTCGGCGAGGCCGAGGGCATCCTCGACAAGTTCGTGGCCGCCTGGGAGGCCGGCGAGCGCCGCGGCCGGCTCACGGCCGAGAAGTTCAAGGCCGACGTCACCAAGAGCCCGATCCCGCGCTTCGACCTGCTGACCTTCAGCCACTACCTCTATATCGGCGTCCAGTTCTCGCGCGGCTGCCCGTTCACCTGCGAGTTCTGCGACATCATCGAGCTCTACGGCCGCGCCCCGCGGACCAAGACCACGCCGCAGATGCTGGCCGAGCTCGACCGGCTCTACGGCCTCGGCTACCGCGGCCATGTCGACTTCGTCGACGACAACCTGATCGGCAACAAGAAGGCGATCAAGCTGTTCCTGCCGCACCTGATCCAGTGGCAGGAGGCGCACGGCTACCCGTTCAAGTTCTCCACCGAGGCCTCGCTCAACCTCGCGGACGATGACGAACTGCTCGGGATGATGCGGGACGCGAACTTCTTCGCCCTGTTCACCGGGATCGAGACGCCCGACGAGGCGACGCTGATCCAGACGCAGAAGAAGCAGAACACCAAGCGGTCCATCGCCGACAGCGTGCACAAGCTCTACGAGCACGGCATGTTCGTCACGGCCGGCTTCATCGTCGGCTTCGACACCGAGAAGGACAGCATCAGCAAGGCGATGTCGCTGTGCATCAGCCAGACCGGCATCCCGATCGCCATGGTCGGCCTGCTCTTCGCGCTGCCGAACACGCAGCTCTCGCGCCGCCTGCGCAAGGAGGGCCGCCTCTACGAGAACTACGCGGCGACGACCGCCGACCAGGGCGACCAGTGCACGCAGGGCATCAACTTCGTGACCCTGCGCCCGCAGCGCGACGTGCTCGGCGACTACCGCGACGTCCTCCAGGAGATCTACGACCCGCCGAATTTCTTCGACCGGGTGCGGGTGGTGGCGCGGCAGGTGAAGCGGCCGAAATTCGCCGCCCAGAAGCTCAACTGGCGCCACGTCGCGCACGATCTCTACTCGCTGCTGCGCGTGTGCTGGCGGATGACCGTGCGGCGTCCGGAACTCGCCAAGCACTTCTGGAGCGTGTTCCTGGAGACCGCCCGCCGCAACCCGGCCGCCCTGGAGGCGGTGGTCACCAATATGGTGATCTACCTGCACGTCTACCCGTTCTCGCGCTACGTCATCCGCGAGATCAACGGCCGGATCGCCGACCTCGACGCCGGCCGCTGGGTGCAGCCGCCGGTCCTGGCGCCCGAGGCCGAGACCTGCAAGGCGCCGCCGGTCGGCAAGGTGGTGGCCAAGGCCGAGGTCAAGCACCTCGCGGCGGTGGCCTGAGGGATCCGCGCCGCGGATCCTCCCGTCTGCCGGAGCGCGGCGGAGGCCTCGGAGGAGGCCTCCGGAGGCCGCAGACGCGGCATCCAGGATGGGGCGGTGCGGAGCTTCCGGCGCCGCCGCGCTTGCGGGCCCGGTCGATCCTCTCTAGCTGACGCGCCGCGAGGCCACGTCCTCCCCCCGCCGTGCGGGGCACAAGTCCGGGACGGCCCGGCCCTTTCGGGAGGGCCGCCATGGCCTGGATCTATCTCGTCACCGCGGGCGTGCTGGAGGTCGTCTGGGCCTTCGCGATGAAGCAGTCGGACGGATTCACGCGCCTCTGGCCGACCGCCCTCATGGCGTCGGCGATGGCCGGCAGCGTCGGCTTCCTGGCGCTGGCCATGCGCACGCTGCCGCTGGGGACCGCCTACACGATCTGGACCGGCATCGGCGCGGTCGGCGCCTTCCTGGTCGGCATCGCCGTGCTCGGGGAGCAGGCGAGCGCCAGCCGGATCGTCGCGGCCGGCCTGATCGGCTCCGGGCTCGTCCTGATGAAGCTGTCGAGCCCCGGCTGAGTCCCGGCTGGACCTCAGGCCGCGCGCACCGTGTGCAGGAAGGCGTCGATCTCCCGGCGCAGCTCGGCGGCCTCCTCCGAGAGGCTCGACGCCGAGGCCAGCATCCGCGTGGCGGCCGTGCCGGTATCGTCCGCCGCCCGCGCCACCGCGTCGATCGTGCCCGTGACCGCGCCGGTCCCGGACGCCGCCTCGGCGACGTTCCGGGCGATCTCCCGGGTGGCCGCGCCCTGCTGCTCGACGGCGGCCGCGATCGAGGTCGCGACCTCGTCGATCTCGCGGATCCGCGCCGCGATCCCGTCGATCGCGTCCACGGTCTGCCCGGTCGCGCCCTGGATGCGGCCGACCTGACCGGCGATCTCCTCGGTGGCGCGGGCGGTCTGAGCGGCGAGCTGCTTCACCTCGCTGGCGACCACCGCGAAGCCGCGTCCCGCGTCGCCGGCGCGGGCCGCCTCGATGGTGGCGTTGAGCGCCAGCAGGTTCGTCTGGCCGGCGATGGCGGTGATGAGGCGGACGACGTCGCCGATCCGGCCCGCGGCGTCGCTCAGTTCCTGCACGAGGCCGGCCGTGTCGCCGGCCTGGACCACCGCGCTCCGGGCGAGCTCGGCGGACCCGTCGACCTGGCGGCCGATCTCCTGCACCGAGGCGCCGAGTTCCTCCGCGGCGGCCGCGACCGTGCCGACATGCTGGGCGGCCTCCTGCGCGGCGCCCGCCACCGTGGCCGAGCGCTCGGCCGTGTGCGTGGCCGTGCCGCTCATCGCCTCGGCGTCGGCCCGCAGGCCGAGGGCCGCGTCCGCCACCCGGGCCAGCACGCCGCCGACCGCGGCCTCGAACGACTCGGCCATGGCGTGGACCGCGCGCCGGCGCTGCGCCTCGGCGCCCTCCCGCGCCAGCGCGGTCTCCCGCTCCAGGGCGCGGGTGTGCATCAGGTTGTCCTTGAAGACCTGCACGGCCGCAGCCATCGCGCCGATCTCGTCGCGGCGGCCCGTATGGGGGACCGGCACGGTCTCGTCGCCCTCGGCGAGGCGGCCCATCGCGCCGGTCATGCGCTCGATCGGGCGCGCGATCCCGAACAGGGCGAACAGCATCGCGGCCGCCGCGACCGCGAGGCCGACCACGGTGGCGATCAGCGCGATCAGCTTGGCCCGCGTCGCCGCCTGCACGGTCTGGGTGACGTTGGCCTCGGTCTGGCCCCGGGCCGCCGCGATCGACTCGGTCAGGCTGGCCACCGCGGCGTCGTTCTGCGCCCCTGTCGCGGGATCCAGGACGAGCGCGAGGGCGCCCGGCTGGTCGCCCGCGATCATCAGCTCGACCACTTGCAGCTGGACGTTCTGGTAGGCGTTCCAGGCATTGGTGAAGCGCTCGTAGATCGCGCGGGCCTCCGGGCTCGTCAGGCGCTCCTGATAGGCCTGCCGAAGGCCCGACAGCTCGCCGAGGGCGTCGGTCAGCGCCGTCTGGTTCCTGTCCAGGGCCGCCGCGTCGGGCGAGGCCACCGCGAGCCGGTAGAGCCGCAGGCGCGCGTCCTGCACGGCCGTCCCGATGGCCTCGGCCTGGTTCTGCACGGGCAGGGCCTGCTGCGAGATCGCCGCGGCGTTCCGCTCGATCTCCGACAGGCTCACGACGCTGGCGATCCCCTGGCCGGCCGCGGCGAGCGCGAGCAGGCCGATGGCACCGGCGAGGACCGTTTTGAGGGAGAAGCGCATGGGAAGTTCCGTCCTCGCGGCCGTGCCGCGCCTTCAGGCCCTACCATGCTCCCGCAGAGGTCTTAAAATTCCGTCGGCTCTATACCAGCATTTGTTGTCAGAGCCACTTCTTCCAACGGAAGAAGAAGTAGGGAAATACGGCGGCCACGACCATCATTATCAGCGCCATCGGATAGCCGAACGCGAAATCTAGTTCCGGTATGGACTTAAAATTCATGCCGTAGATCGACGCGATCAGGGTCGGCGGCATGAAGACGACCGCCATGACGGAGAACAGCTTGATGATGTTGTTCTGCTCGAGGTTGACGAGCCCGAGGGTCGCATCGAGCAGGAATTGGATCTTCGTCGACAGGAAGGTGGCGTGCTCCTCCAGCGACTGAAGATCCCGCAGGGTCGAGCGCACATCCTCGCGCAGGTCGCGCGGGGCCTTGTTGGTCCGGTAGGTCGCCGACAGCGAGAGCAGGATCCGCTCCATGGAGACGAGGCTCTCCCGCTGCTTGGAGATGAGATCGCCGTGCCGGCCCAGCGCCCGCAACGTGTCCTGCAGCGCGGTGTTGCGGGCGGAGGGGTCCTCCTGCACCTCGAAGATCTTGCCCGACAGGCGGTCGATGCGCTCGCCCTGGAGCTGCAGGACGTCGGCGGCCCGGTCGATCACCGCCTCGATCAGCCCGGCCAGGATCGACTCGCCCGAGGGGGTCGACGCGCCGCCGTTGCCCATCGAGCGGCCGGCGCGCTGCGTGTACATGCGGAAGGCCTGCGGCTCCTCGTGGCGCACGGTCACCAGCCGGTTGCCGCGCAGGATGAAGGTGATGCCGGCCAGCCCCGGCTCCTCGGCGTCGCTGACCTTCGAGAGCACCCGGCCGGTCATGTAGCGGGCGCCGTCCTCGACGTAGAGCAGCTCCGACGGCTCGATGTCCTTCATCTCCTCGCGGGTCGGCACCTCGATGCCCGCGAACGACTCGACCTTCAGTTCCTCCTCGCGGCTCGGGCGGATTAGGTCGAGCCAGACCGTGTCCTCGGGGATCGTGTCCTGGAGATCGATGACGCGGCGCTCAAGCAGCGTGGCTCCGGCGCCGACGGCGGGCTGGTGGATGAAGATCACGTACGGGTCTCGGATGCGGATCGGTCACGGAACAGCGCGGGGCCGCAGCCCGCATCCGGCACCACGATGGCCGATGCAAGCTGTGCCGCGGATGTGGCGCTGTTTTCTGACGCTTCCGTGACATCGCGGTCCGGCCCGTCAGAACAGCTCGATGTCGGGGGCCGCGGGGCCGGCCACAGCCTGGCCGGGGGAGGAGCCTGGGGAGGAGCCGGGGTCTTGGCCGAGGGCCTGCGCGTCGACGCGGCGCTGGATCTGGGTGACGTAGCGCGCCCGCGCGGTCCCGAGGATCTCCGCGGGCGTGATCGCCCGCTCCGGCTCGGTGCCCGAAAGCCGGCGGCGCAGGCCGTCGAGGCAGAGCTGCAGCGTCGCGTTCGCGGCATCGACCGCCTCGATCTGCTGGCGGACGACGTCCTGGAACTGAACCTGGCCGAAGACCGACAGCACCTCGTGGCCCACCGCCGCATTCTGCGCCTTGACCTCGGCGAGGTCCGTCCGCGCCATCCCGAGGAGCACCCGGGTGGTCGTCTCGGCGATCCCGCCGAGTTCGGCCATCAGGGCACGGAGGCGCTCCTGCTCGGTCCGGGTCGCGTCGTCCCCGCGGTCGGCGATCAGCACCCGGCTGATCGTCTGCTGCACTCCGGCCACCTGCAGGCGCGCCTCGGCCATCGCGGTCTGCGCGCTCTGCGCGAGATCCTGGAGTTCCCGGGCGATCACCCGGAAGCCGGACCCCTGGGCACCGGCGCGGGCCGCCTCGATGTTGGCGTTGAGCGCCAGCATCCGGGTCGCCGCCCCGACCTTCTCCAGGCTGAGGATCAGGGCATCGAGCCCGCGCATCTGCTCGACGGCCGCCTCGACGGTGCTGCGCTCCTCGCGCGTCTCGCTCAGGCGCCGGTCGAGATAGGCGCCGAGGGCCGCCGCCAGGGATTGCAGCGCGGCGTCGCTCTGCTCGGCGAAGCCCACGATGCGGTCGTGCGCGCCGCCGATGCAGGCGGCGCTGCGCCCCTGGGCGGCGTCGAGCGTCCGCAGCGAGGCGAGGATCGCGGCGGCGGCCGCCTCCGTCTGCGCGGCGATGCTGCGCAGTTGCTCGCGCGTCACCGCGAAAAAGGGATCGAGGTCGCCGAGATCCCGCGCCACCGCCTCCGCCCGATTCGCTCCGGGTGCCGCGGGAACCGGAACGCCGCTCGTCACGGCTTCCGGCAGGGCCGCCGCCGGCGGGGCGACCGGCCGCGCCGGCGGCCACGGCGGCTGCAGCCCGCGGGCCACCAGGGCCCCGCAGAGCGCCGCGGCGGCCGCGTACAGGAGCTGCGCGGGCGGCGCGAGGCCCAGGACCAGCGGTACGCCCCCGATCGCGCCCCCCGCTGCGGCGCTGAGCAGGAGCGTCCGCAGGTCGGTCTTCGCGGAGGTGAGGGCGGCGGGTCGCATCGGGGGAGCGGACACTCGGTCTGAGGCAAGGGCGGAGGCTGGGCGGAGGCTGGGCGGAGGCGCGGGCCCGGACGGGGCCGAGGCCCGCGGTGCGGGCCTCGGCGGAGGGGGCGCCGCGATCAGGCGGCGCGGCGCTGAAGCGCGGGGGCGACCTGGGTCAGGACCTGCAGCAGCTTGTCCGCCTGGACCGGCTTCACCAGCCAGCCGGTCGCGCCGGCCCGGCGCGCGTCGTCGCGCTTCAGGCCTCGTCGGGCTCGTAGTGCCACGCGGTCAGGGGCGCGCCCGAGGCCGCGGCGCGCGTCCAGGCGGCCTGCCGGTCCGCTTCGGGGAGGTCGCCGAGCCAGGCCGGCGGCCCCTGCCGCTCCGGCACGGCAGGGGCCGCGATCGCCGCGGGGAGCCACGCCCGCAGGGCCGTCACCCGGCCCGCCATCACGGCGTCGGCGTCGACCGGCAGGGCCGCGCGGCTCTCCAGAGCGTCGATCCAGTGGCCGACCAGATCGAGGCTGTCGAGGAGCCCGTCCACGATGGCGGGTTCCAGGACGAGCTTGCCGGCCCGGACCTCGACCAGAAGGTCCTCGGTCGCGTGGACCAGATGGGTCAGCGGCCCGATGTCGAAGAGGCCGGACGTCCCCTTGAGGGTGTGCACCGCTCGGAAGACGTCGTCGAGGGGCTCGGCGCCGGGCGCCTTCTCCAGGGCCAGCATGCCGCTCCCCGCGCGCTCCAGCAGCTCGCGGGCTTCGGGGATGAACTGGGCGAGCAGGGCGTTGGTCACGGTGCGGCTCCGGCCATCACGGTGGCGACCTCGACGAGGGCGTCCGGGCCCACCGGCTTGACGAGGTAGAGGTTGGCGCCGGCCGCGAAGGCGCGCGCGGGGTCGGGGCCGGCGCTCTCCGTGGAGATCATCACGGCCGGCACGGCCTGGAGCTCCGGCATGGTCCGGCCCTGCCGCAGGAAGGCGTAGCCGTCCATCTTGGGCATGTTCACGTCGACGAGGACGAGGTCGAAGCTCTCGGTGACGGCCTTCTCCAGGCCCTCGAAGCCGTTCACGGCCTCCTCGACCGCGAAGCCGGCCTCCTCCAGCACCTCGCGGTAGTACATGCGCACCGTGGTGGCGTCGTCGACGACGAGGATCCGCGCCATGTCAGGCCTCCGCGCTGAGGGGCTTCTGGTAGACGATCGCCTCCGCGAACTTCCGGAGGTCGAACAGCGAGGAGATCCGGCTCATCGACTCGGAATGGCCGAGGCAGACGAAGCCGCCGGGATTGAGCGCCTCGTAGAGGGTCTGGGCGGCGCCGCGGCGGGACGCGTCGTCGAAGTAGATCAGAAGGTTGCGGCAGAACACGACGTCGAAGCCGCGGAACTGCCGGGTCGAGAGCGGGTCCGAGAGGTTGACCCGCGCGAAGGCGATCGAGTCGCGGATGTCGGGGATCACCTCGTGGGCGCCCTGCGCCCGCCGTGTGTAGCGCTCCAGCGTCGCCCGGGGGACGTGCTGGACCGCGCGGTCCCCGTAGAGGCCGCGCCTGGCCTGGTCGAGCACGGCGGTGTCGATGTCCGAGGCGACGATCTCGATGTCGTACCGGTCGACCTCCGGCCACGTGTCGAGGAGCTGGAAGGCGATCGAGTAGGGCTCCTCGCCGGTCGAGCAGGGCACCGACCAGATCCGGACCGGCTCGCCCGGCCGCTTGCGCCGGGTGACCTCCGGCAGGATCGACCGGACGAGGCAGCGAAACTGGTACTCCTCGCGGTAGAAGTAGGTCTCGTTGACGGTCATCAGGTTGACGAGCGTCTGGAACTCCTGGCCGCTGGCCTGGAATCGCAGGGCGTTGAAGTAGTCGCGGAAGACCGGCAGCGCGCTCGCGAGCATCCGCTCCTGCAGGCGCTTGTCGACGAAGTAGCGCTTGTTGTCGGCGAACATGATGCCGGTCTTGCGGTAGAAGAAGTCGCGGAAGCGGACGAAGTCGGCATCGGCGACGACGGGCGTCGGCGGCGGGAACGGTGCGGTCATGCCGGCCGCCGGTCAGGTGATGCGGCGGCAGGCGGCCCTGGCCGCGAAGCGCAGGAACGGCGCGTCGGGGAAGCGCGCGGCGGCGGCCTCGATCTCCGGCATCATGTCGGGCGTGCCGATCTCGGCGAGCACGTCGATGGCGGCGGCGCAGACGTTGACGTGGTCGTCCGCGGCCAGGACGCGGCGGGCGTAGGTCGCGGCCGCCGGGTGGCGCAGCGAGACCAGCACGTTCACCGCGAAGATCCGCCGGTCGCTGTCGGGATCGGTGAGCGCCCGCTCGAGGGCGCCGAGCACCGCCGCGTCCATCTCCTGCAGCGTCTCGATCGCGGCGTTGCGCAGCCAGACATCCTCCGAGCCCAGCAGGTCGAACAGGCGCTCGGCCGCCGCCGGGGTGCCGATGCGGCCGAGGGCGCCGAGGATCGCCTCGCCGACGCTCCGGTCCGCCTCGCGGGCGAGCTGGTCGGCCAGGAGGCCGGCCGCGCCGGGATCGGCGGCCAGGCGATGGGCCGCGTCGCGGCGCCCGGCCGCCGTCGGGCCGTCCAGGGCGGTCCGGGGATCCTCCCGGGTCTCCGCCGGGGCGGCAGGGGTGGGGTGCTTGCGGACGAGGGCCATGGCGGTCTCGGTGGCGATCTCAGGACAGCCAGCCGACGAGCTGGGCCGGGATGGAGCGGGCGGGCAGCGTCAGGGTCGCGCCTCCGAGGCGGATCAGCTCGGCCGGCATCCCGAACACCACGGCGCTGGATTCGGCCTCCGCGATGGTGCGGCCGCCCGCCGCCCGCAGGGCCGCCAGGGCTGCGGCGCCGTCGTCGCCCATGCCGGTGAGTTCGACGCCGATCAGGGCCTCGGGCGGCAGGTGATCCCGGGCGCTGCGGACGAGTCGGTCGACGCTCGGGTGCCAGCGCAGGGCCGGGTCGCTCGGGGCGGTGGCGACCGCGAGCCGGCCGAGCCGGCGCTCGATCACCACGTCGGCGTCGCCCCGGCCGATGTAGACGCGGCCCGCCGCGAGGGGGACCGGGGCGGTCACCTCCACCACCGCCAGGGCGCAGAGGCGGTCCAGGCGCTGGGCGAAGGCGCCCGTGAAGGAGCCCGGCATGTGCTGGGCGACCACGACCGGCCAGGGCAGCTCCGGCAGGATCTCCTCCAGCGTCCGCGGTCCCCCGGTCGACACGCCGATCAGGACGCAGCCCTCGACGTGGGCCGCGGCCCGGGGCGCCGGGCGGCGCTTCACGCTCTCGCCGCGCCCGCGCCGGACCCGCTCGAGGAGGCCACGGGCGCGGCGGGGCTTGGCCCGGGCCGCGACCCGGACCTTGGCGACCATCTCGTCCCGGACCTCGCCGATGTTGAGGGAGACGGTGCCGCCGGGCTTCTCCTCGTAGTCGACGGCGCCGAGCTGCATCGCCTCCAGGGTCACGGCGGCACTCTCGCGGGTCAGCGACGAGACCATGACCACCGGGCGCGGGCGCGCCGCCATGATCTCGCCGAGGCAGGTGAGGCCGTCCATCTCGGGCATGTTGATGTCGAGGGTGACCACGTCGGGCTCGAAGCTCTCGATCTGCTCCAGGGCGTCGCGGCCGTTGCGCGCCGTGCGCACCTCGAACTGGCCCGTCTCCTCGAAGATCAGGCGCAGGTGTTTGCGCATCAGGGCGGAGTCGTCGACGATGAGGAGCTTGGGCATGGCGGGGTGCGTGGGAGGAGCGGGCTCAGACCGGACGCGGCGGGTCAGGCCGCCTCAAGGTCCGCGACCTCGTGCCGGCTGAGGAGCCGGTCGACGTTCACCATCAGGATGATGCGCTTGGCGGCGGCGAGGTTGGCGACCCGCTCCACGGCGTTGTCGTCGTCCTGCGCGAGGTCCGGCGCCTGCACGATGGCCGAGCGGGGGATCTTCAGGACCTCCGAGATCGAGTCGACGATGAATCCGGTCCGCACACCCGCGATCGCGAACACCATGATGCGCTGGCGATCGTTGCGTGCGGCCTCCGGGAGCTGGAAGCGGCGGCGCTGGTCGACCACAGGCAGCACCGCCCCCCGCAGGTTGACGACGCCCTCGATGAAGGCGGGCGTCCGCGGCACGTGGGTGAGCTGCTCGGGCACGCGGACGATCTCGTGCACGGCGTCGATCGGCACGCCGTACTCCTCGTCCGCGAGGCGGAAGACGACGAACTGCTCCTCCTCGTCGGCGCGCGTCGGCGCGGTCGCGGTCTGACGGTCCTGCACGGGTCCCTCCTCTGCGGCTCCGAGGCCGGCGAGGCCGCCGGCGATCCCGGTGGTGGCGAACAGGCGAGCGGCCGACAGGATCGAGACCAGGCGCTTGCCGCCGCCGAGCCGGCAGATCGCCTCGACCTCGCGCAGCGCGTCGCCCTGCGCGAGCAGGTCGGGCAGCGGGTCGACCACCGCGCGGGGCACCCGGAGCACCTCCTTCACCGTGTCGGTGACGATGCCGACGGCGCCGCCGGAATCCCGCGAGGCGGCCACCACGATCCGGTTCTGCTCTCCCAGGGGCGCACCCGGCAGCCCGAACAGTGCCCGCAGGCTGACCAGGGGCAGCAGCTTGTCGCGCAGGTTGATCACGCCGATGACGTGGCGCTCGGCCTTCGGCAGCTCGCTGACGCGGTCGGGGACCTGGACGATCTCCTGCACCTGCTCGATCGGCAGGGCGTATTCCTGCCCGGCGAGCTCGAAGGAGACGAGCTGGATCTCGTCGGAGAGCCCGGCCTCGCCCTCCGGCCGCGCCGAAGTCGCGCCGCCGGCCTCGACCGGGCCGCCCGTCGTCCGCCCCTCCGATCGCCCGCCCGATCGTCGGTCCGCGCCGTCGCGCCCGGACCCGCTGCGCTGCAGCAGGCGCCCGAGATCGATGATCAGCACCATGCCGGCCGACCGCTTGATCACGCCGGCGAGCAGTTCGGTCGCCGCGGTGGCGGTGAGCCCGTCGGTCCCCTCAATTTCGCTGGGCTCGGCGGTGATCACGCTCGCCATCCGGTCGACCACGAAGCCGGAGG
The DNA here is from genome assembly GCF_053345825.1 of Methylobacterium sp. C33D. Lineage (NCBI taxonomy): Bacteria > Pseudomonadati > Pseudomonadota > Alphaproteobacteria > Hyphomicrobiales > Methylobacteriaceae > Methylobacterium > Methylobacterium sp. C33D. Next base: position 49,053 of record NZ_JBKFAV010000028.1, on the reverse strand, counting down.
TCCCGCCACCCTGGCCCGCGCCCTGGCCGACCACCACCACCCGGGTAGCGTCGTCGTGGGCCTGGTCGGGCAGGCCGAAGAGCCGGCGCAGGCTGGCCACCGGCAGGACCGAGCCGCGCAGGTTGGCCAGCCCCGCCAGGGCCGGGGGTGCCAGGGGAACGTCGACCAGGTCGGGCAGGCGGATGATCTCCTGCACCTCCGCCAGGGGCACCGCGTAGGTCTCGCGGGCGACGTGGAAGGTCACGAACTGCCGCGCGGAGGCGGTCTCCGACCGGTCGGTCGCGGCCGAGGCTGGGGCGTCGTTGGGCATGGCGGGCTCCGGGCTGAGCAGGATTCGGGTGGGGCCGTCCCGGCCGAGCGCGTCTCAGTCCTGGTTCTGGAGTTCGTCGGCCAGCGAGGCGACCTCCTCGATGGCGGCGGCGAGCTCCTCCGCGCCGTTCGCCTGCTCGCGGGCGGCCTGCTGCGCCTCGTTCACCGCCTGGCCGCCCTGGCGGGCCGCCGTGGCGATCTGGTCGACGCCGCGCTTCGCCTCCTCGACGTTGCGGATGATCAGGTCGGTGCCCTGGAGAATCTGCCGGTTGCCGTCGAGGACCACGCCCATGTCGGCGGCGGTGGTCTCGAGGTCGCGGGTGATCGCCCGGTTCTTCTCGACCTCGGCGGCGGCCGCGGCGGAGATCGCCTCCAGGTCCCGGCGGACCACGACGATCTGGTCCTGGATCGCCTTCACGAGATCCTTGATCCGCTCCGCGTTCTCCGAGGAATCCCGGGCCAGGTTCCGGATGTCGGTGGAGACCACCATGAAGCCCTTGCCGAACTCGCCGGCCCGGGCCGCCTCGATCGAGCCGTTCACCGCCAGCATGTTGGTCTGGATCGCCACCGTGGTGATCGCGTCGACGATCTTGTCGATCTTCCGGCTCACCTGCTCCAGGGCGTTGATCTGTTCGCGGCTCCGGTCGGTCTCCGCCAGGGCGTTGCCGACGCCCGCGACCAGCCCGTCCACGGCGGCCCGGTTCTCCTGGAGCTGGCTCGTGATCAGGCCGCCCTTCTCCAGGGCGTCCCGGGCGCTGTCCTGGGCGAGCAGCGCCCCCCGTTCGATCTGCGTGATCGCCGCCGCCGATTGCTGCGCGGCCGCCGTCTGCTGCTGGGCGCCCCGGTCGATCTGGTCGAGCGCGGTGGTGATCTGCGCGGCGGCCCGGTTGATCTCCTCCACCGCCGAGGACAGCTCCTCCGCCGCCGAGGCGACCTCCTCGGCGCTCTTGCCGATGTCGGTGGCGTTCTTCAGCTCGTCCGCCAGGGTCGCGAGCTCGGTGGCGGCCTGCTCGCTCTCCCCGAGGGCGGTGGTCTGCTGCTCGATGGTCTTGAGCGATTCCTGGCAGGCGGAGGACTGCTCCTCGGCCGCCGTCGCGATCAGCTCGGACCCCTTCTGCGCCTCGCCCGCGGCCTTCTCGGACTCGACCGCCGCCCGGGCGATGGCCTCGGCGCCGCGCATGATCTCGACCATGACCTGCCGCACCGCCTCGAGCTGGGCGCTGATCGTCTCGCCCCGCTGGACCTCCTGACGGGCGCCCTCGGACGCGCGGTTGATGCCCTCGGCGATGACCTTCACGTCCTCCTGGATCCGGCCGATCAGCGCCTGGATCTCCTGGGCGCTGCGCTCCGAGGTCTCCGCCAAGGTGCGGACCTCGTCGGCGACCACCGCGAAACCCTTACCGTGCTGGCCGGCCCGGGCCGCCTCGATGGCGGCGTTGAGGGCCAGGAGATTGGTCTGGTCGGCGATGCGGGCGACGGCGCGGACGATGTCGCCGATATTTGCCGCCTGCCGCTCCAGCTCGACGATCAGGGTGACCGAGGCCGCCTGGCGCTCGGCCGCCGTGGCGATCGAGCCGACGCTGAGCCGGATCTGCTGGCTCACGCCGGCGATGAGCCCCTGGAGCGCCTCCGATTTCTGGCGCGAGGTCTCGGCCTCGCTGCGGGCGGTGCCGATCGCCTCCGACACGACCGTGACGGCGCGCTGCGACTGCTCGGAGGCGCCGGCCGCCTCCTCGGCGCCGGCGGCGATCTGCTCCATCGCCTTGCGCAACTCCTCCGCCGCCGACGAGGCCTCCGCCACGCCGCTGGCGAGCTGGGTGGTCGCCGCCGCGATGCGCTCCGCCGCCTTCTGCTGCTTGGCGAAGGTCCGGGCCTTGCGCCGGCTCTCCTCGTTGAGGCGCCCGAGCTGGCTGAGACTGGCCTGCTCACTCTTCAGGGCCCGCGCGTGCGATCCCGACAGAGCGGCTTTCTTGACGAGGGCCATGGTGGCGCTTCCCTCACCTGAAGTCGCGGCTGTACGTCTCCGCCCACCAGGCTAGGACCCGCGATACGTAAGTATTACGAAGCAGAAAGTTGCGAAGCAATAAACGGCATCCGGATTTTTGATTGATAATCCGCCACTTTATAGAGCATTTTATATTAATTAGGGAGATTTTTCCGGAATTTCGAAACAAATATATTGACTTCAAGACAGGATTAATGCCTCCGAATGTGGACTTGTTTTCGGCCAATATGGAAATTTGCGCTGACAACAATCCTGATCGCGCGGCGCTGCTGTATCGGGCGCGCGGTGTGGCCCGGCCCTCCCCACGGCCGGACCGGCGGGGCGGCCGAAGCGGGCGCGATCTGACGTTATATGCCCGACGCCCTGCCGCACCGGATCGCCCGAGGGGCGGCGTGTCGGCGGCGCGCCCACGCGGGCACGCGACGGCGGGGTGCGCCGACGCGGCGATCACCGGGCTTGCCGCGCCGGGACGTCCCGTCTCAGGAGGGCGGGCCGCCGGCCGTTCTCGCGGCCGGGACAGGCCGTCGCCGGATCGGATTCTGGGCCGGAGCGAACGCGGCCGCGACCTCAGTTGCAGCCGTCGCAGATGCTGCCCTCGATCTTGTCGGTCAGGGCGCGCTCGCGCCGCCGCTGCTCGCGGCTCGGCACTTCGCCGGGGCCGAGGGAGGTGCCCGGCGGCTTGGTGACGCCGAAGCTGTTGGTGTTCGGTGCCGTGATCGTCGAGGCCGGGCCGCCGCCCGTGCCGGTCTGGTCGGGGGCCCGCGTCTGCGCCGCGAGCGGCGTGGCGATGGCGAGGCTCAGCGCGCCGAGCGTCGCGGTACCGAGGAATCCGCGGATCATGAAAGCTCTCCCGTCGCCGGGAGAACGTGAAACTTGACCGCAGGTTGCGCGGCCTAGCGCCGCCGCGCGGGTTCGCGCCGGAACACCCCGACCATCTCGACGTGGCCCGAGTGGCGGAACTGGTCGACCGGCGTGACGGTCTCCAGCCGGTACCCGCCGGCGACCAGCGTGGCCGCGTCCCGCGCGAAGGTTCCGGCGTCGCAGGCGACGCCGATCACGAGGGGAACGCGGGCCGCGGCGATCTGGCGGACCTGGGCCTCCGCGCCGGCCCGGGGCGGGTCGAACACCACCGCGTCGAAGGCGTCGAGTTCGGGGGGCAGCAGGGGCCGCCGGAACAGGTCGCGGCGCTCGCTGGTGATCCCGCGCAGGCCCGAGGCGGCGCGCGCGGCGCGGTCGAGGCCCGCGAGGGCGGCAGCGTCGGACTCGACGGCGTGGACCGCGGCCGTCCGGGCGATCGCCAGGGTCAGCGGCCCGCAGCCCGCGAACAGGTCGGCGACGCGCCGGACGCGGGGCCCGAGGGCCGCCAGGGTCAGCTCGCAGAGCGTCGCCTGACCGGCCGCGGTCGCCTGCAGGAAGCCGCCCGGGGCCGGGTAGAGGCGGGCCGCCGCGGCGGTGCTGCCGGCGGGGCCGTCCGCGGTGACCGAGACCGGCTCGGCCTCCATCAGGCGCTCGCCGTGCAGGGACAGTCGGGCGAGGCCGAGGTCGCCGGCGATCCGCACCAGCGCGGCGCCGACGCCGGCACTGACCGGTCCGTGGCCGCGCAGGTCGACGTCGAGGCCCTGATCGGTGGCCGTCACCGCCACGTCGAGGGGCTTGCGCCCGTGGCCCAGCGGGGCGGCGAGGCGGCGCGCCACCTCGGGGGCCGGGTGCAAAGCCGGCACGGTGATCGGGCAACGGTCGATCGGCACCAGCGCGTGGCTGCGCGCCGCCATCAGCCCGGCCTCGGCCCGGCCGCCGATCTCGCGCACGTGCAGGGTGAGGCGGCGGCGTCCCGCCCCGTGGGCGTCCAGGGTCGCCTCGGGCGTCACGTCGAGGCGCGCCTGGGACAGGGCCTGGGCGACGAGGTCGCGCTTCCAGGCGAGTTCCGCGGGCCGCGCGAGGTGCTGGGTGCGGCAGCCGCCGCAGCGCATGTAGTACGGGCAGAACGGCGCGACCCGGTCGGGCGAGGCCTGGGCGATGCCGAGCAGCGCGGCGCGGCGCGCCTCCCGACGGATCTCCGCGCGCTCTCCGGGCAGCGTGTAGGGCACCGGAGTCCCGTCCTCGGCGATCCCGTCGCCGCGGGCGCCGAGCGCCCGGATGATGACCGTCTCGCTGTCCACTGCGTCGCTCACGGCAACCTCGCGCCGATCAGGAACTCGGCATTGCCGTCGCCGCCCGGCACTGGCGAGTCGATCAGGCCCAGGATCGCGGCCCCGAGCCCCTCCAGGGTCCCGCGGACGGCCGCGCAGACCTCGGCGTGGACCGCCGGATCGCGCACGAGGCCGCCGCGGCCGACCCGGGCCCGGCCGGCCTCGAATTGCGGCTTGATCAGCGCGACGATCGGAGACCCCGGCCCGAGCAGGCCCGGCAGGACCGGCAGCACGAGGCGCAGGCCGATGAAGCTCACGTCCACGCTCGCGAGATCGGGGGGCGGCACGAGGGCGTCCGGGCCGAGGCCGCGGATGTCGGTGCCCTCGCGGTTGGTCACGCGCGGGTCCCCGGCGAGGCGCGGATGGAGCTGCCCCCGGCCCACGTCGACGGCGTGGACGTGGCGCGCGCCGCGGGCGAGCAGCACGTCGGTGAAGCCGCCCGTCGAGGCGCCGACGTCGAGGGCGACGCGGCCGGCCGGATCGACGCCGAACGCGTTCAGCGCGGCGGCGAGCTTGAGGCCGCCGCGGGACGCGTAGGGATGCTCGGGCTCCGCCTCGACCCGCGCCCCGGGGGCGATCGGGTCCGAGGCGCGCGCCAGCGGGCGCCCGTCGACCCGCACGAGTCCGGCGCGGATCGCCGCCTGCGCCCGGGCCCGGCTCTCGTAATGACCGCGCGCCACGAGATACAGGTCGGCGCGCCGCGGCGCGGGTGCGTCCGCGGGATCCTCCGCGGGCTCGTCCGCGGGCGACGCGCGGTCCGGGCTGGTCCGGTCTCGGGTCATCGGGGCTTCGTACGGTTCCGGCAGGTCTGTGGCGGAGGTTTCGGGCCGCCGCCCTGTCGAAGGCCGGCGCGCTCCCTAACTAGACCGGGCCGGAAAGGAGAGCCACCGTATGACCCGCACCCTGCCGCTGCTCGCACTGCTCGGGACCGCCGCCGCCGGCGGCGCCCTGGCACAGGAGCCCCCCAAGGACGCGGCCAAGCCGGCGGAGACCTACACGGCGCCGATCAAGAACGCGAAGGGCGACCCGATCGGCACGCTGGCGATCCGCGACGGGGCGAATGCCCTGGTCCTGCGCGTGACGATCCAGCCCGGCGGCCTGCCGCCCGGCTGGCACGGGATGCATTTCCACGCCGTGGGTGACTGCTCGGACCCGAAGTTCATGAACTCCAAGGCGCACGTGAACCACGACCAGAGCAAGCACGGGCTCCTCAACGCGGAGGGTCCCGACGAGGGCGACCTGCCGAACCTCTACGCGGCGCAGGACGGCTCGGCCAACGCCGAGGTCTCCAGCGAGACCCCGCTGAACGGCGAAGGCGGCCTGAAGGACGGCGACGGTGCCGCCCTGATCATCCACGCCAACGAGGACGACCACAACATCCAGCCGATCGGCGGTGCCGGCGATCGCATCGCCTGCGGGGTGATCAAGTAGTCGCGGACGGGGACGGCACGGCCGGCGGGATCGGCCGCGGCCGGCCGTCCTCGTCGATGGCCACGAAAGTGAAGGTGGCCTGCGTGACCCGCTCGCGGACCTGGGTGCAGAACCGCCGTGCCCAGGCCTCCACCTCGATCTTCATCGAGGTCCGGCCGACATGCGACACCCGGGTGTAGACGCACAGCACGTCGCCGACCCGGACCGGCCGGATGAAGGTCATCGATTCGAGCGCCACGGTGACCACCCGGCCCTGCGCGCGGTCGACCCCGGCGATGCCGCCGGCCTGGTCCATCTGCGACAGCACCCAGCCGCCGAAGATGTCGCCGTTGGCGTTGGTGTCGGCCGGCATGGCGATGGTGCGCACCGTCAGGTCGCCCTTGGGCAGATCGACCTCCGCGGGCGGCGGCGCGCCTCCGGCCGGTGAGAGTGCGACGTGCTGCATGCCGTCCATCCGCCCCCCCCCGCGCCGTCAGGACATCAGGCCGGCGAGCTTGAGCCCCGCCGCCAGCAGGACGGCGACCGCGCTCAGGATGCATTCGAGCGGGATGGATTGCCAGAGGTCCGGCGTCGCCGCCGCGGGCTCGGCGCGTTGCGCAATATCGTTCATCGGGCTTCCTCTCGGGCGCGCCGATCTGCCGTCGGCGGTCCCGTTCCCGGCACGATAAAGCAAGGCTCGCGGTCGCGCACCCCGAATCGGGGCGTGAAAAAGCCCGGCGGCTCGATGGAGCCGCCGGGCCGGTCAGATCGGAGAGCCGATCAGTAGTAGAACCGACGGCGCCAGTAGGGGCGACGATAGTAGGGCCGCGGGCCGTAGTAGAACCGGCGGCCGTAGTACGGGCGGCGCCAGTAGGGGCGCGGGCCGTAGAAGCGGCGACGGTAGTAGTACTGGGCCTTCTCGGCCACCGCCGGCGCGGCTTCGGCGGGCAGAGCCAGCCCCGGGCCGATGGGCGCGGCGGACGCGCCCTCCGGCGCCGCGGCCGCGAAGCCCAGCGCCAGCAGGGCCGCGAGCAGGAATTTCCTCAGCACGGTCTCGACTCCCTTTGTGTCATTACGTCCTGGTCGACGAACCGCACAGGGCGACGGGCTCCGCTCGGTCCGAACCGCTGCAACGCGTGGGCGAGCGGAAGCGTTGCAGCTTAACCGCTGCGACGTTTCCGACAGGGTTGACCGCGGGTTGAGACGCGTCGGGTCAGGCGATCTTCGTCGTCATGTCCTCGATGCGCGCCTCGGCGCTCTGGCGCACCAGGGCGATGCCGTGCTCGCAATCCTCGCGGCGGGCATAGCCCTCGCCGGAATCGGCGATCACCTCGCCATTGCGCGCCCGCAGGCGCCACCGCCACTCGCCCTTGGCGTCCCGGTAGAGTTCGAACCGCATGTCGCAGGCCCCCGTATCGTCCACACCCTCAGATGGGGGCGCGCCCGCGCAAGGAAAGGCGGGGCGATGACGGCGCCGCGGGGCGAACGACCTGCCCCGCGGCCCGCCCGCGCGATCCGCCGCGCCGGATTCGAATTAGAATTTTTCTTCCTCTCGTTGTACGCTCCGGCCGCCGGGAGCCGGAACGCCTGAATAATAACGGGACGCCCGCGGCCTGCGAGGGAGAGACCATGAACGAGATCGTCCAGCCCGAGGCCTACTCGGAGGTCTTCTACGGCGCCTGCCCGCACGATTGCCCCGACACCTGCTCGATGCTGTTCGAGGTGAAGGGCGGCGAACTCCTGAGCGTGCGCGGCAATCCCGACCACCCGATGACGCGCGGCACCCTCTGCGTGAAGCTGAAGGACTACGAGAAGCGCCACTACCACCCGGACCGGCTGCTCTACCCGATGAAGCGGGTCGGCCCGAAGGGGTCGAAGCAGTTCGAGCGGATCACCTGGGACGAGGCGCTGGACACCATCGTCACCCGCTGGAAGGCGATCATCGACCAGTACGGGCCGCAGGCGATCGCGCCCTACAGCTATCTCGGCAACCAGGGCCTCGTGCACGGGCTGAACGGCGGCGACGCCTTCTTCAACCGCATGGGCGCCACCGTGACCGAGCGGACCTTCTGCGGCGAGGGCTCGTGCACGGCCTGGCTCCTCACCGTCGGCCCGACGGCCGGCCTGGATCCGGACAGCTACATCCACTCCAAGTACATCGTGATCTGGGCCTGCAACTCGGTCAGCACCAACCTGCACCACTGGGCGATCGTGAAGGACGCGCAGAAGCGGGGCGCCAAGGTCGTGGTCATCGACGCCTACGCGTCCCGCACCGCGAAGGCTGCCGACTGGCACATCGCGCCGAAGCCCGGCACGGACGGCGCGCTCGCCATGGCGCTGATCAACTCGATCATCGCGCAAGGCCTCGTCGACAAGGATTACGTCGACAATTATACGGTCGGCTACGAGGCGCTGAAGGAGCGCGCCGCGGACCGGACGCCCGAATGGGCCGCCGAGATCACCGGCGTTCCCGCGGAGGACATCCGCAAGCTCGCCCGGGACATGGCGACCGAGCAGCCGGTGGGCATCCGCATCGGCGTCGCGCTGGAGCGGCACTACGGCGGCGGCCAGACCATCCGGGCGGTGACCTGCATCCCGGCGCTCACCGGCGCGTGGCGCCATGTCGGCGGCGGCATCACGCAGTTCGGCGTCTGGGAGCACCCGTACAAGTTCGACGTCATCTGCCGCCCGGACCTGATCCCGGAGGGCACCCGGGTCGTCTCGAACCTCCAGATCGGCCGGGCGCTCACCGGCGAGATGCAGCTCGACCCGCCGATCATGTCGATGATGTGCTGGAACTCGAACCCGGTCACGCAGGCGCCAGAGACCGACAAGATCGTCGAGGGGCTGATGCGCGAGGACCTGTTCATGGTCTCGGCCGAGCACTTCATCTCGGACACGGCCTCCTACGCCGACATCCTGCTGCCCGCCGCGATGGGCGCCGAGATGGAGGACATGATCCTGTCCTGGGGCCACCTCTACCTGACCTACAACACCAAGTGCGCCGAGGCGCCCGGCGAGGCGATCCCCAACAACGAGATCTTCCGCAGGTTGGCCGCGCGCCTCGGTTTCGAGGAGGAGAACTTCAAGTGGAGCGATGCCGAGTGCCTTGAGCACTACGTCGACTGGAATGCCCCGGCCTGCGAGGGCATCGACCTCCAGTACATGCGCGAGCACGGCTTCGCCCGGCTGAAGGTCGGCACGCCCGACGACCGGGCGCCGCACCGGGAGGGCAACTTCCCGACGCCGACCGGCAAGTGCATGCTGAAGGTCGAGGGCGCCACGAACTTCGTCGCCCCGCCGTTCCGGCAGATGTACGAGGGCTTCCAGCCGGGCGAGCCGCTCGACCCGCTGCCGGACTACCTGGGCCCGCGCGAGTCGCACACGAACGATCCGGAGCTCGCCAAGCGCTACCCGCTGAACATCGTCTCGCCCAAGAGCCACTACTTCCTGAACTCCTGCTACGCCAACATGGAGGACAAGCAGAAGGGCCAGGGCGAGCAGTTCGTGATGATCAGCCAGCACGACGCCGACGCGCGCGGCATCCGGGACGGCGATCGGGTTCAGGTCGGCAACGACCGCGGCGCCTTCAAGGGCGTCGCGCGGATCACCGACGACGTGAAGGCCGGGATCGTGGTGGCGACGCTGGGCTACTGGCGCCAGCTCAACGAGGGGACGGTGAACAGCATCTCGTCGGGCGCCTTCACCGACATGGGCCACGCGCCGTCGTTCTCCGACAACCTCGTGGAGGTCTCGCGGTCGAACTGAACGCCGCGCCGCGCCGCGCCGCGCGGTCGCGCCGTCATCCGGCGGCGGCGTCGGCGCCCCGCCGCCGGCGGGACCGCCGCGCCGGTCGGAGGTCGCCTCCGGGCGCCGGCAGGCCCCGGCCCTTCACCAGGGCGTAGACCGCCGGGATGACGATCAGGGTCAGGACGGTCGAGGAGACCATCCCGCCGATCATCGGCACCGCGATGCGCTGCATGACCTCCGAGCCGGCGCCCTGGCTCCAGAGGATCGGCAGCAGCCCCGCCATGATGGCCACGACCGTCATCATCTTGGGCCGCACCCGCTCGACCGCGCCGACCATGATGGCCGCCCGCAGATCCGCGCGGGTCAGGGGCCGCCCCGCGCGGGCGCAGGCGGCCCGCGCCGCGTCGAGGGCGTGGTCGAGATAGACCAGCATGATCACCCCGGTCTCCGCGGCGACGCCGGCCAGCGCGATGAAGCCGACCGCCACCGCCACCGACAGGTTGAAGCCCATCCACCAGAGCAGCCAGACCCCGCCGACCAGCGCGAAGGGCAGGGACAGCATGACGATGAGCGTCTCGGTGAGCCGCCGGAAGTTCAGGTAGAGGAGCAGGAACACGAGGAGCAGCGTCAGCGGGACGACGACCGCGAGGCGCGCCTCGGCCCGGGCCAGGGATTCGTACTGCCCGCTCCACTGGAGGGTGGTGCCGGCCGGCAGCGTCACCGCGTCGGCCACCGCCTGCCGCGCCGCCGCGACGTAGCCGCCGAGGTCCCGGCCGGCGATGTCGACGTAGATGTAGACCGCGAGCTGGCCGTTCTCGGTGCGGATCGCCGTCGGCCCGCGGGTCAGCGCCGCGGTCGCGACCTCGCGCAGGGGCACGGTCCCGCCCGCCGGCAGCGGCACCTGCACCGTGCCGGCGATGGCGGCCGGGTCCGAGCGGAAGGCCCGCGGGTAGCGGACGTTGACCGTGTAGCGCTCGCGGCCCTCTATGGTCTCGGTGACGCTCTGGCCGCCCAGCGCGGTGGCGATCACGTCCTGGACGTCCCCCACCCGGAGGCCGTAGCGCCCGAGCGCCTCCCGGTCCGGGGTGATGTCGAGGAAGTATCCGCCGATCACCCGCTCGGCGTAGGCGCTCGACGTGCCCGAAACGGTCCGGAGCGCGGCCTCGACCTGCCGGGCCACCGCCTCCATCGCGGTGAGGTCGGTGCCCAGCACCTTCACCCCCACCGGCGTGCGGATGCCGGTCGCCAGCATGTCGATGCGGGCGCGGATCGGCTGCGTCCAGGCATTCGACACGCCGGGGAACTGCAGCGCCGCGTCCATCTCGGCCCTGAGGCCGGCGAGCGTGAGCCCCGGCCGCCACGCCGCCTTCGGCTTCAGCGCGATGACGGTCTCGAACATCTCCATCGGCGCCGGGTCGGTGGCCGTGGCCGCCCGGCCGGCCTTGCCGTAGACGGAGGCCACCTCCGGGAAGCTCCTGATGATCCGGTCCTGGGTCGCGAGCAGCTCGCCGGCCTTGGTCACCGAGATCCCCGGCAGGGTCGTCGGCATGTAGAGCAGGGTGCCCTCGTCGAGATCCGGCATGAACTCCGAGCCGAGCTGCCGGGCCGGCCACGCGGTCGCCGCCAGGAGGCCCGCGGCGAGCAGGATCGTCGGCACACGGGCCCGCAGCACGGCGGCGATCAGCGGCCGGTAGACGGCGACGAGGAGCCGGTTCAGCGGGTTGCGGTGCTCGGGGACGATCCGCCCGCGCACGCACAGCACCATCAGGGCCGGCACCAGCGTCACCGACAGCAGCGCGGCCGCCGCCATCGCGAAGGTCTTGGTGTAGGCGAGCGGGCCGAACAGGCGGCCCTCCTGGCTCTCCAGGGTGAAGATCGGCAGGAAGCTCACCGTGATCACGAGGAGCGAGAAGAACAGGGACGGGCCGACCTCGGCGGTGGCCGCGACCAGGACCGCGACCCGGTCGCTGCCGGGGGGCGCCCGCTCCAGGTGCTTGTGGGCGTTCTCGATCATCACGATGGCGGCGTCGATCATGGCGCCGACCGCGATGGCGATGCCGCCGAGGCTCATGATGTTGGCGCCGAGCCCCAGGGCCTTCATGCCCGCCAGCGCCATCAGGATCCCCACCGGCAGCATCAGGATCGCGACGAGGGCGCTGCGCACGTGCAGCAGGAACAGCACGCAGACCAGGGAGACGACGAGGCTCTCCTCGACCAGGGTGTGCCGGAGCGTGTCGATCGCGGCCTCGATCAGGCGGGAGCGGTCGTAGACCGGCAGGATCTCGGTGCCCGCCGGCAGGCTCCGGGCGATCTCGGCGAGCTTCGCCTTCGCGCTCTCGATGACCGACAGGGCGTTGGCGCCGAAGCGCTGGATCACGATGCCGCCGGCGACCTCGCCGTCGCCGTTCATCTCGGCGATGCCGCGCCGCTCGTCGGGTCCGAGCTCGACGCGGGCCACGTCCCGCACCCGCAGCGGCGTGCCGCCCGCGCTCTTCAGGACGATGGCCTCGATGTCGGCGACGCCGCGCAGGTAGCCGCGGCCCCGCACCATGAACTCGAACTCGGAGAGCTCGACCGTGCGGCCGCCGACATCGGCGTTGCTCGCCCGGATCGCGTCCCGGAGCGCCGCGAGGGTGATGCCCTGGGCGCGGAGCCGGTTCGGGTCGACCACCACGTTGTACTGCTTCACGAAGCCGCCGAGGCCCGCGACCTCCGCCACGCCCTCGGCGCGTGAGGCCGCGAAGCGGATCACCCAGTCCTGCAGCGAGCGGAGTTCCGCCAGAGTCCGCTCCCGCGCGACCACGACGTACTGGTAGACCCAGCCGACGCCGGTCGCGTCCGGCCCCAGCGTCGGCGTGACGCCGGGCGGCAGGCGCCGGGCCGCGCCGCTGAGGTATTCCAGCACCCGGGAGCGGCCCCAGTACGGGTCGGTGCCGTCCTCGAAGATGACGTAGACGAAGGAGACGCCGAAGAACGAGAAGCCCCGCACCACCTTGGCCCGCGGCACCGTCAGCATGGCGGTGGTGAGCGGGTAGGTGACCTGGTCCTCGACCACCTGCGGCGCCTGGCCGGGATACTCGGTGTAGACGATGGCCTGCACGTCCGAGAGGTCGGGGATGGCGTCCAGCGGCAGCGTCCGGAGTGCCAGGAGGCCGGCGCCGACCGCCAGCGCGGTCCCGACCAGCACCAGCACGAGGTTGCGGGCCGACCAGGCGATGAGGCGGGCGATCACGGCGCGTCTCCCGCGCGGGCCGCCTGCCGGTCGTCCCGCGGTGGGGCGAGGCCCTGGAGCGCCGACTTCAGGTTGCTCTCGGCGTCGATCAGGAAGTTCGCGGCCGTCACCACCCGGTCGCCGGCCGCGAGGCCCGTGCGGATCTCGGTGAAGCCCTCGCCCCGCGCGCCGACCGTCACGGCCCGCGGCTCGAAGCGGCCCTCGCCGCGCTCGAGCAGCACGACCTGGCGCGTGCCCGTGTCGAGGACGGCGTCGTCCGGGACCGCGACCACCGGCTCGGCGCTGCCCGTGGCGATCGCGACGTCGGCGTACATGTCCGGCAGGAGCGTGCCGTCCGGATTCGGCAGCTCGATCCGCACCCGGGTGGCGCGGGTCTCGGGATTCACCTGCGGGTAGATCACCGCCACCCTGCCGGTGACGGTCCGGCCCGGCGCCGAACGCGGGCGCACGGTCGCGACCTGGCCGACCCGGATCCCGGCGAGGTCGCGCTCGGGCACGTCGGCCAGAACCCACAGCACCGCGATGTCGGCGATGCGGAACAGGGTGTCGCCGGCCGCGGCCTTCATGCCCTCCACGGCGTTCCGCTGCAGGACGATGCCGTCCCGGGGCGAGGACCACGTGATGGCCATCGGCACCGTGCGGGTGCGCTCCATCGCGTCGATGACGGTTTCGGAGACATTCAGGTTCTGCAGGCGCCGCCGCGCCCCGTCGAAGCCGGGATTGGCGATGAGCTGGGCCGCGGCCGCGTTGATCTCCGGCGCGTAGATGTGGACCAGGGGCTGGCCGCGGCGGACCCGATCTCCGGTCGTGACGCTCTCGACCCGGTCGACATAGGCGTCGGAGCGGGTCGCCACGACGGTGACGCGGCGCTCGTCGAGGGCCAGGGTGCCGGGCACGCGCACCGGCTGCGCCACCGCGCGCCGCTCCGCGGCCGCGATCCGCACGCCGGTGCGCTGGATCCGGCCGGCCGGGACCGTCACGACCGGGCCGCCCGCATCCGCGTCGGCGTAGACGGGGACGTAGTCCATCCCCATCGAGTCCTTCTTCGGCACCGGCGACGTGTCCGGAAGCCCCATCGGGTTGCGGTAGTAGAGGATCGCGCGCGCGCCCGGGTCGGGCCCGTGGCCCGCGGGCTCCGCGCCGGGGCCGGGCCCGTCGTCCGCGAGATCGAAGCGGACGTCCTCGCTGGCGCGGACCGCCCGGAACTCGTGCCCGTCGGCGGTCATCATCGGCGCGAGCGAGTAGACCGGCTTCCCGTCCGGGTCCCTGTAGTAGACCACCGGACCGGTCGCCGCGGCCGGCGCCGGCGCGGACGGGGCCGGGCCGGTCGGCCACCACGCGGCGAGCCGCGTCCGGGCGGCCGCGACCAGCGTCGGCACGGGGTCGCCCCCGTGCCCCGCGCCGTAGCCGATCCCCCCCGCCGCGAGCGCGGCGAGGGTCCCGGCGAACCAGGCGGTGCGGCTCATTTGGCAGCCTGGACGATCAGCTGGTCGTCGACCGTGCCGGTCTCACCCTGGACCTTCGCGGCGAGCGACAGGCGCCAGCGGCCCTGCATCGAGAGCCTGGCCCTGAACCGGTAGATGCCGGGCTCGGTGGACGGCAGCTGCTCGACCTTGGTGGCCATCTCCTCCATGGCGTCGGGCGCCATGTCGAGTCGCTTGGCGAAGACCACGGCGTCGGGCACCGGCTTGCCGGTCCGTCGGTCGACGAGCCGGACGGCGAGGACCGCCTCGCCGACCTTGGCTTCGGGCTGCACGAGCTCGAAGCGGTAATCCTTGACGTCGGCGCGCGCCGGCAGGGCCGGGACCGACAGGGCGGCACCGAGCAGCGCGGCCGCGGTGGCGCGCGCGAGGGGAAGCTTGATCACGGGTGTTGTCTCCTGAACGCGATGGAAGGTGCGCGCGGACGCGCGTCACCGTGCCGGCGCGGGCGCCGGCGGCATCGGGTTCAGGCTCGGGGAGGCTCGGGCAGCGGGGCTCCCGGCCGGCTGGCGAAGGCCGCGGCCTCGGGCCACCGGGTGCTCAGACCGCGCGCGGTCGGGACGGGGAGGGGGATCGCGGCCGGGAGGAGCGAGGCCAGCCCCGCCAGGCAGAGCGCCATCAGCGGGCAGCCCTTGGCACAGTCGGGTTTGGCCGGCTTCGGGCAGCACGGCATGGCGTCCATGTCCGCCACCGTGCCGGCGTCGTCGGATGCGGAGGCCATCTCCGGCGCGGCGGCGTGGTGGTGGTCCATGTGGCCGTGGGCCGGTGCCGCCATCGGCGCGTGCGGCCCCGCGATGGCCGCGGGCGCGGTCACCGGCGTCAGGGCGAGGCTGATGACCGCGAGGAGCGGCAACAGGCGCCGGAGGGCCGACCAGAGGTGCACGGACTCAGCATGCCAAATTCCGGGCGCGCGCGGAAGGGCCGATCGGGCTCGATCGGCGCCGGAGCGCCGGTTCCCCGCGCGGTGCCCGGAAACGAAGCCGCCCGGGACGGATCCGTCCCGGGCGGCGCGATCGTCATTCAGGAACGGGGCGCCCGCTCCAGCCAGCCGATGCTGCGACCCTCGCCGCCGCCGCCGCTGCGCGGGCGGGCATCGGCGCGCTGGGGACGGCCGTCGCGGTTCGGACGGCCCTGGTTCGGGCGCTCGCCCTGCGGGCGGGCCGGCCGGTCCGCGCGGGCGTCGCGACCCTGCGGGGCGTGGCCGCGGTTGTCGCCGCGGTTGTCGCCGCGGCCGTCCTGGGGCCGACCCTGCCGGGGCGCGCCCTGGCTGGGACCGCCGAAGCCGCGACCACCCTCGGGCCGGCCCTGCTGGGGACGGCCCTGCTGCTGCCGGGGCCGCTGGCCCTGGCGTCCGCCGCCGGGGCGCTGCTGCTGACGCTCGGGCCGGCGCTCCTCCTCGCGGGCGATCTCGGCCGCCTCCTGGCGGGACGGCGGGGTGAAGCCGTCGGGGAAGCCCGCCACCGGCACCTTCTGGCGCGTGATGCGCTCGATATCGCGCAGGTAGGCCTTCTCCTCGTCGTTGCAGAACGAGATGGCGAGGCCGTCGGCGCCGGCGCGGGCGGTGCGGCCGATCCGGTGGACGTAGCTCTCCGGCACGTTCGGCAGGTCGAAGTTGATGACGTGGCTCACGCCCTCGACGTCGATGCCGCGGGCTGCGATGTCGGTGGCGACCAGCACCCGGCAATCGCCGTCGCGGAAGGCCTGGAGCGCCCGCTCGCGCTGGGGCTGGCTCTTGTTGCCGTGGATCGCGGCGGCCGCGATGCCGACCTTGTCGAGCCCGCGCACGACCCGGTCCGCCCCGTGCTTGGTGCGGGTGAAGACGAGCACGCGCTCGATCGCCGGATCGCGCAGGATGTGGCCGAGCAGCGCCTGCTTGGCGCCGGTGTGGACGAAGATCACCTCCTGCTCGACCCGCTCGGCCGTGGTGGCGACCGGCGTCACCGCGACCTGGACCGGATCGGTGAGGTACTGCGCCGCGAGGCCGGCGATGTTCTTCGGCATGGTGGCCGAGAAGAACAGGCTCTGGCGCTGCGCGGGCAGCATCTTCACGATCCGCTTGAGGGCGTGGATGAAGCCGAGATCGAGCATCTGGTCGGCCTCGTCGAGGACGAGGATCTCGACGCCGTCGAGGGTCAGCGAGCGGCGCTCGATCAGGTCGATCAGCCGGCCGGGGGTGGCGACGAGGATGTCGACGCCCGGCGCCAGGGCGCGCTCCTGCCGGCTGATGGTGACGCCGCCGAACACCACCGTGTTGGTGAAGGACAGGTGGCGGCCATAATCGGAGAACGATTCGGCGATCTGGTTGGCGAGCTCGCGGGTCGGCGAGAGCACCAGCACGCGGCAGCCGCGGCGCGGGGCGCGCCGGTCCGAGAGCGAGAGGCGGTGCAGGATCGGCAGCGCGAAGGCCGCGGTCTTGCCGGTGCCGGTCTGGGCGATGCCGCAGAGGTCGCGGCCCGTCATGGCCGGCGGGATCGCCTGGGCCTGGATCGGGGTCGGCGCGACGTAGCCGGCCTCGCTGAGCGCCCGCAGCACGGGCTGGGCGAGGCCGAAATCGGTGAATTGGGTCAAGGATGTATCCGATGCAGCAGGGCCGGCCGGGCCCTCGCGTCTCGCGCGGTGCCGTGTTGGGGCCGGTCCGTTGGCAGGGGGCTGCCCGCGTGATGGGGCGGCCCGGGTGCATGCACGTTATGAAGAGGGGGGCCGGATCACGCCGGGTGGCGCTCGATCCGTCACGCAGCCCCCTCAAGCGGGCCATGACGGCCGCTGACGCTGCGTCGCCGATATGCGTGTGTGCGGCTGCGAAGTCAATGCAGGGCCGGGTTGCGGCCCGGTCAGGCCGAGCGCCGCGCCGTTCGGTACAGCGCCGCCGTCGCGGCGGCGAACAGCGCGAGGCCGGCGATCAGCGCGGGCCCCTGCGCCTCCGGACCGAGCAGTGCCAGGGGCGCGTCGCTGCCCGACAGGTAGACGATCAGCGCGAAGGCGACGCCCCAGAGGCTCTCGCCGACGATCAGGCCGGTCGCCATGAGGGTGCCCATGCGCAGGGCCAGTTCCGGATCGGGCCGTCCCCGGGCCCAGCGGTCGTAGAGGGTGCCGATCGCGGCGCCCGCCACCAGCGGCAGGACCAGCTTCATCGGCAGGTAGATCCCGAGGGCGACGGCGAGCGGCGGCAGGCGCAGGGCATTCAGGCGGCCGAGCGCCGCGTCCAGCCCGACGAGGCCGAGGCCGGCGGCGGCGCCCCAGGCCAGCATGCGCCAGTTGGCGTCGCCGGTCAGGACGCCCCGGGCCAGGGCCGCGATCAGCCCGGCCTGCGGCGCCGCGAGGGCGTTCGGGCCCGCGCCGGGCGCGCCCGCGAAGCCGAAGCTGGCCCCGAGGAGATTCAGCACCGGCGGGATGATGACGGATCCGAAGGCCACCCCGATGACCAGGGCGACCTGCTGCTTCCAGGGCGTCGCACCGACGAGCTGCCCGGTCTTGAGATCCTGCAGATTGTCGTTGGCGATGGTGGCGACCCCGAACACGAATCCCGTGACCGCCAGCGCGTAGGCGACCAGCGCCCGGGTGCCCTCCGGGTCGGTCCCGCGACCGAACAGGCCCAGGAGAAGGGCCGCGCTCGCCAGGACGGCCAGGATCCCGACGCCCGACAGGGGAGAGTTCGAGGCGCCGATCAGCCCGGCCATGTAGCCGGTCACTGCGGCGACGCAGAGCCCGATCACGAGGATGAACAGCAGGGCGCCGGCGATCAGCGGGAGCGCTCGGTCTTCCAGCGGCGTCCCGGCCAGCACGGTCCACAGCAGCCAGCCGATCGGCGCCAGCAGGGCCAGCGAGCCCAGCACCACCGCGGCGATCGGCAGGTCGCGCTCCGCGACGCCGAGCGCCGCGCCGGCGCCGCGGGCGCGCCCCGCGGCCAGCGCCGAGCGGATGCCGCCGAGCACAGGGCCGGCGATCCGGACCAGGGTCCAGACCGCCGCGACGCCCATCGCGCCGGCGCCGAAGAAGC
The DNA here is from genome assembly GCF_053345825.1 of Methylobacterium sp. C33D. NCBI lineage: Bacteria > Pseudomonadati > Pseudomonadota > Alphaproteobacteria > Hyphomicrobiales > Methylobacteriaceae > Methylobacterium > Methylobacterium sp. C33D. The sequence goes on along the minus strand of NZ_JBKFAV010000028.1, from coordinate 30,680 downwards.
GCACGTCCTGGCGGAACACCGTGCCGACCCACGCCTCCAGGTCGCCGCCCGGCACCGGCTGCGCGGCGGTCAGCAGTGGGACGAGTCCGCCCCAGGCGATCGCCAGCCCCAGGGCCATCGCGGCCCCGACCGAGGGCCCGACGAGGTGGCCGACGCCGATCAGCGCGAAGGACAGGTTGCCGGCGATCCCGGTGGCGCCCGCGCCGACCCGGAACCACGCGCCCGCGCTGTCGAGGACCAGCCGGGTCTGCGCCAGCGCCGCGAAGGCCGCCGAGACGAGGCCGTTCCACGCGAGGAGCCGCAGGCCGCGGGCGCTGTCGGCTTCCCCGGCGCGGCTGCCCGAGCCCACCGCCAGCACCTCGGCGGCGGCCCGGCCCTCGGGAAAGGGCAGGTCGGTCTGGACCACGAGGGCGCGGCGCAGGGGCACGGAGAACATCACCCCGAGGATCCCGCCCGTCGCGGTGATGCCCGCGGTGGTGAGCCACGGGAAGCCCTGCCACCAGCCGATCATCACGAGGCCGGGCAGCACGAAGATGATCGCCGACAGGGTACCGGCCGCGGAGGCGACGGTCTGGACGATGTTGTTCTCCAGGACCGTGGCACCGGGCAGGCGGCGCAGGATCGCCATGGAGATGACGGCGGCCGGGATCGAGGTGGCGAAGGTCAGGCCGACCTTGAGGCCGAGATAGACGTTCGCGGCGGTGAAGATCAGCGTGATCGCGCCGCCGAGCGCGATGCCGCGCAGCGTCAGTTCGGCGGGCTGGGTAGCGCTGGGCATGCGGCGCGGCCTCGGCTTCGGGAGGCCGCCAGTCTAGGAATGGGATCCGGAAAAGGACAGCCGCCACGCCAGCGAGACTACGGTCCCGACACGGCGTGTCAGATCAGATGAGGCTGTGTCGTGATCGGCGGCGTACCGCCCTGTCATGCACCACATCCGGGCTGCCGCAGGTCAGGGCAACCGAAACAATGTGGTGCGGCCAAGAGGACTCGAACCTCCACCCCTCGCGGGACTAGCACCTCAAGCTAGCGCGTCTACCAATTCCGCCATGGCCGCATCGGACGCGAAGACCGGTCCGCTTGCCCGACCGTCGCGCCCCGCGGGAGAACCCGGGGCCGCTTTCGTGTCGCGCGGCGCAGCGGATAACAGATCGTCCGGCCGCCGACAAGCGCAGTCACGGGGAATCGTAGCCGCCCTCCAAGAATGGTGCCGCGCCGTCGCCGATGCTGACGCCCGGCTCGACGATCGAGGCCGCCTTCCGGATCAGCTCGGTCACCTCCACGGAGATGCGGTCGCCCGTGACCACGATCTGCCCACGGGCGATCGGGTGGTCGTTGGCGAGGATCTCGACCATGTCACTGTCGCTGGCCTCCAGCTCGATCACGGCGCCGCGGCCCATGCGCAGCAGCATGTGCAGCGGCATGCGGGCGCGGCCCAGCACCACCGTCAGATCGACCTTCAGGGTCTCGAAGACCGCCACCGCGCGCCATCCCGTCTCGCCGCCGGTCCGGTTCGGGCAAGCCCTCGCAGCAAGCCCTTGCAGCAAGCCCTTGCAACCGCCGGCCGCGGGTGTTGAAGGCTTCGACCATCGACGCAGGATGGTGAACTCTTGGTAAACGCGCCCCGCCTCACGGTCAGCCCGCACGCTTTCCCGAAGCGGCCCGGCACCGATCCGGTCGCCGGGCCGGTGGGCTGGCGCGTGAGCGACGGGCCGGTGGCGTACGCCGCCGCCCTCGCCTGGATGGAGGCGCGCGCGGAGGTGATCGCCCGCGGCACGGCGCCCGAATGCGTCTGGCTGCTGGAGCACCCGCCGCTCTACACGGCGGGCACGTCGGCCCGGCCCGAGGATCTCGTGGCGCCGGACCGCTTCCCGGTCCACGCGACGGGGCGGGGCGGGCAGTACACCTATCACGGCCCCGGCCAGCGGGTGGCCTACGTGATGCTCGACCTCGACCGGCGCAGCCGCGACCTGCGCGCCTACGTGGCGAGCCTGGAGGCGTGGCTCATCGAGACGCTGGCCGCCTTCAACGTCCGCGCCGAGCGCCGCGAGGACCGGGTCGGCGTCTGGGTGCGCCGGCCCGAGAAGGGGCCCGGCGTCGAGGACAAGATCGCGGCGATCGGCATCCGGGTGCGCCGCTGGGTCAGCTTCCACGGCATCAGCCTGAACGTGGAGCCCGATCTCGCGCATTTCGATGGGATCGTGCCGTGCGGCGTCCGGGAGCACGGCGTGACGAGCCTCGTCGACCTCGGCCTGCCGGTGAGCATGGCCGAGGTCGACATGCAGCTCCGCGCCGCCTTCGAGGATATTTTCGGGGCGACCTCGATGGAGGCCGCGGCGTGAGCCGGGAAGCGGCCGCACCGCCGGGCGACACCGCGCTCATCGCGGGCGCAGCGCTGTGACCCAGGGTCGCGCGCCGTCCCGAGCCCCGACTGGATCGCTTCGCTCCGCGCGGGAAGACGGATCGTGTCCGAGCGCTCCGGCCGGGGGCCGCCTGACCGGCGCCGATCAGAAATCCGCGTGCAGCCGCGAGGCGAAGAAGTGCGCGGGCCCGCGGTCGCGGTTGTATCCGGGATTGTCGATGAACTGGTAGTCGAAGGTCAGGGTGACGAACTTCGTGAGGTTGAGGGCGTAGTAGGTCTCCACCGCGCGCTCGGTGCCGTAGTTCAGGCGCCCGTCGCCGATCAGCAGGCCGAGATAGCCCGCCGCGAAGGCGGCCCGGTGCGAGGGCGACAGCCCGTTCATCGCGGCGCCGATGCCGACCGTGTCGTCGGGCCGGTCCCACGCCTTGCCCTTCAGCGACAGGCCGCCGGAGAAGCTCTGGTCGATATCGGTGAACGAGATGTTCTCGGTGCGCCCGTCGTTCAGGCTCGCCCGGGCGAACAGCCCGAGCTCGGGCGTCAGCGCCTGCTCCAGGTTGATGTAGCCGCCGGTCTTGCGGCGGGGACGCCGGGTCGCCGCGACGGCGTCGTTGATGTCGTCGAACAGGCCGAGCTGCGTCAGGGTGACCACGTCGCGGTTGTTGGCCGAGACGCCGACATTCGAGAACAGCCCGATGCGGACCTTGCCGGGCTGCTCCAGCCACGGGAGGACGTGGCGCTCCTCGAACTCGACGTTCAGCCCGGCGCGCCGGAACACCCGCGGGTCGAGCACGTCGCTCGACGGCTCCTTGGGCACCTGCGTGTAGGCCGCGCGGATCGCGAATTCCGGCCGGTTGTACTCGGCGTAGACGCCCTGCGTGAAGCCCGGGAGATTGGCCGGGAAGTCCCAGGCCGAGGAGCCCCAGAGCGACCAGTTGAAGAAGTCTACGCGCGGGTCGTGCGCGTAGATGTTGCCGTCGAAGAAATCGCCCAGGGCGAACTTGCCGGTGATCAGCGTGATCCGCTCGGCGTCGTAGCGGGTGGCCACCTGGTTCGGGCCGTCCGGGACCTCCACGGTCTCGCCGCCCAGCCCGAAGGTCTGCTTCACGTAGTAGCGGTTCGAGCGCAGCTTCGGGAACGGGGCGCCGGCCTTCTGCGCCTCGCCGTTGACGAAGCCGGCGACGCCGAGCGTCCGCGACAGGCCGAAGCCCTGGCTGAACTCGGGGTTGTAGTAGACCTCGGTGCTGTCGGTGAGCTTGAGGCCGAGGAAGATCGTCGCCGTGGTGGTCTGCCGGGCCTGATGGGGGATCAGGCTCTGCGCGCCCTCGTAGGGCGAGCGGAAGCCGGGCACGCCCTGCGCGATCAGCGTCGTCTGGCCGTGCAGCGAGAACCGGCCGGTGTCGCCGTTGTCGGGATCGTGCGGGGCGGTCTCGTCCGGGTCCGGCGGGACCTTCAGCCCGCCCGGGAACCACATCAGCCGCGCGAACAGCTGGTTGGAGCTGAAGCGCGCCCGGGTCGTGACCGGCCCGCCCGCGTCGCCCGGCACCGCGCCCAGCGGGAAGCGCCGGCTGCCGCCGAGATCGACGTAGCGGTAGTCGATGCCCAGGGCGAGGCTGTCGGTGATCGCGTACTGCACGCCCGCGCCGAGGGTGAAGCCGACATAGTCGAGGTCCCGCCGCGCCGTGGTCTGCCCGCCCGCGTCGAGGTCCGGGTAGTCCGCCAGGATGCGCGCGTTCGCCCCCGCGAGGCCGAAGGTGCCGTAGATCAGGTAGCGGTCGAAGCTGTAGCCGAGCCGGGCGCGGAGGGTTCCGTAGAGATCCGTCTTGGCGCGCACGATGTTGAAGGCCGGGTCCGCGTTTGCGTAGCCGAAGCCCGCGATGGTCGACGGGACGGGCCGCTTCAGATTCGCCGCGTCGAGACTCGCCTCGACGCCGTAGACCCACGGCCCGCTCTGCCAGTTCCAGCCGCCGAACAGGCCGCCGACCGCCGTCGTGGCGTTCTTGCCCTGGTCGCTGCGGCCGGTGGAATCGCCGCTCTTGAAGGCCGAGACCGGTCGCCCGCCGATCGTCGTGGGGCCGAAATTGTACGCGCCGTAGGAGCCGCCGGCGCTCCCCTCGAGGCCGAGATAGCCGCCCGACCAGTCGGCGTAGGCCGGCGCTGCGGTGGCGGGGCGCGGGGCCGACAGGTCGGCCGCCCGCGCGACGACGGGGGCGAGGAACGGCGCGGCCAGGACGAGCGCCGCGGTGCGGGCCAGGGGTACGGAACGAGCTCTCATCCGACTCACAGAAAAGTATAGCACGTGCTAAAACGCGGCGCCGCGGCGTGCAAGCGGCGCCGCGCCGTCCCGCCGCAGGCCGCCGCGCAGATTAGGGTCGTCCCGCCCCGCATCATCGGCTCCCTGCATGGCGCTGGCATGACGATCCAGGCCGGGCCGGATGCGTCAAGATCCACCGGGACATTGTGGCATGAACATCTTCGTGAGATCGCGTGGTGAGTGAGTCGATCTCCCGGTAAGACATGCGAATACGGACCTGTCGATCCGACGAGGTCTCAGATTAGAATTGTTATTATTTGATACTGGTGCGATTCCGGTTTGAACTTCGGGCCGGGTGGATTATGTGCGGTCGCATGCACGCCTCGCACATCCTCCCGGTTCTTCGCGGCCTCGCCGCGGCCTCGCTCCTCGCGGTCGCGGGCGCCGCCACGGCCAAGGAGGTGCCGATCGGTCCGCACGTGACGCGGAACGGCCTCGAGGTCGCCGCCGTCTATCTCCAGCCGATCGAGATGGACCCGCCCGGCATGATGCGCGAGGCCGCCAAGTCGGACATTCACCTCGAGACCGACATCCGTGCCGCCAAGGACAACCGCAACGGCTTCGCCGAGGGGGACTGGGTCCCGGCGCTCGACGTCCGCTTCGAGGCGGTGAAGCTCGACGGCGACAAGCCGACCGACCAGACGGTGTCGGGCATGCTGATGCCGATGGTCGCCAATGACGGCCCGCATTACGGCGACAACGTCAAGCTGTTCGGCCCCGGTCGATACCGCTTGAAGGTCACCGTCGCGCCCCCGGGCAAGGACAGTCATTTCGGCCGCCACGTCGACAAGGAGACGGGTGTGGGCCCGTGGTTCGAGCCCTTCGAGATCACCCAGGACTTCACCTTCGCCGGCGTCGGCAAGAAGGGCGCCTACTGAGAGTGCCGGAGCTGACCGTGTCCCGCCCGCCGCGCGCCCTCGTCCGAGCCATCCCGCTGCTGCTGGCCGCTGCCGCGTCGGCCTCCGCGCCCGCGCGCGCCGACGACATGCCGGTCATCAAGGTGGAGATGCGCGACGGCGCGATCATCCCGACGGTGATCGAGGTCCCGGCCAACACCCGGTTCAAGCTCGAGATCTCGAATACCGGCCAGACGCCGGTGGAGTTCGAGAGCACGGAACTCCGGCGCGAGAAGGCGCTCGCCGCGGGCTCGACCTCGGCGATCGTGTTCCGCACCCTCGATGCCGGCACCTACCAAGTGTTCGACGATTTCCATCCGGAGGCGAAGGCGACCCTGGTGGCCAAATGAGCGCCTCCACGACAGCGCCCGGTCCCTTGGCCCTGACCCGCGCCGCGCCGCGCCGGTCCGCGGTCGACGCGCGCCTCGCCCGGTTCGGCGACCTGCTGCGCCGGTACGGCTGGATCATCCGGTCCGTGCAGTGGCTGATCGTCGGCGTCTACGCGGTGCTGGTGATCGTCCCGGCCCTGCTGCCGCTGCCCGACAATGCCGCCCATATCTGGACCAACCTGACGCTGGCCGCCCAGTTCGCCTTCTGGGGGATCTGGTGGCCGTTCGTGCTGGTCAGCATGGTGCTGGTCGGCCGGGCCTGGTGCGGCGTGCTCTGCCCGGAGGGGGCCCTCAGCGAGTTCGCGAGCCGGTGGAGCCGCGGCTACGCCGTGCCGCGCTGGATCACCTGGCAGGGCTGGCCGTTCGTGGCCTTCGCCGGAACCACCGTCTACGGGCAGATGACCAGCGTCTACGGCTACCCGAAGCCGGTGCTCGCGGTGCTCGGCGGCTCGACCCTCGCGGCGATCGTGGTCGGCCTGCTCTACGGGCGCAACAAGCGCGTCTGGTGCCGCTACCTCTGCCCGGTCAACGGCGTCTTCGCCGTGCTGTCGAAGCTCGCGCCGGTGAGCTTCCAGGTCGACCGCGCCGCCTGGGCGGCCTCGCCCAAGCCCGTCCGGGGCACCGAGGCGTTCAACTGCGCCCCCCTCGTGCCGGTCAAGACCATGCGGGGCGCGGGCGCCTGCCACATGTGCGGGCGCTGCAGCGGCCATCGCGGCGCCGTGCGCCTCGCCCTGCGCTCGCCCAACCACGAGATCGTGCACGTGGCCGGCGCGGAGCCGAGCCTCGACCAGACCATGCTGATCCTGTTCGGCATGCTGGCGCTGGCGGTCGGTGCCTTCCAGTGGTCCTCGAGCCCCTGGTACGTCGACGCCAAGCAGTGGCTGGCCACGTGGCTCATCGAGCGCGGGACGACGTGGCCCCTGGAGCACTCGGCGCCGTGGTTCGTGCTGACGAACTACCCCGACCGCAACGACGTCATGACGCTCCTCGACGGCGGGCTGCTGCTGGCCTACATCGGCGCCGCGACCGTCGTGCTCGGGCTCGTCCTGTCGGGGATCGTGGCGCTCGCGACCCTGAGTCTCGGCGGCTGGTCGCTGCGGCGCTTCCACCACCTGACCCAGACGCTGATCCCGGTGGCGGGCTGCGGCGTCTTCCTGGGCCTGTCGGCGCTCACCGTGACGTTCCTGCGCGGCGACGGCATCGTCATCCCCTACGTGGCCGAGATCCGCGCGGGCCTGCTCGCCGGCGCGAGCCTGTGGAGCGTCTGGCTGGCCTGGCGGGTGGCGGGTCTCGCCGCCGGCGGCCTCCGCCGCGCGGCGGCCTCGGCCTGCATCGCCGGCGCGGCCGCCCTCTCGGTGGCCAACTGGGTGCTGCTGTTCTGGATCTGGTAGCGCGCGGTTCGCGCGCGACGCGTCACACGACCTCACAACCGCTGGAGACCGCCATGATCGGCGCCTTCGTCATCGCCTTCCGCGAAGTCATCGAGGCAGGCCTCATCATCTCCATCGTGCTGGCGGCGACCCGCGGCATCCCGGGCCGGATGCGCTGGGTCCTGCTCGGCATCGCCGGCGGCCTCGCGGGGGCCGCGCTGGTGGCGCTGTTCGCGGAGAAGATCTCGGACGCCTTCGAGGGCAGTGGGCAGGACATCCTGAACGCCGCGGTCCTGATCGTCGCCGTGCTGCTGCTGGTCTGGCACAACACCTGGATGAGCAAGCACGGCAAGGAGCTGGCGGGCGAGCTGCGCGCCGCCGGCGCGGCGGTGCGCTCGGGCGAGCGGGAGGCCGCGGCCCTGTCGATCGTGATCGGCGCCGCGATCCTGCGCGAGGGGGCCGAGCTGGTCCTGTTCCTGTACGGCCTGGTGGCCTCGGGCACCTCGGGCGCCGACATCCAGTTCGGTGCGGTCGCCGGCATCGGCGCGGGCGCGCTTCTCTCGGCGGTGACCTATCTCGGGCTCGCCTCGATCCCGAGCCGCTACGTCTTCTCGGTGACCAGCGTCCTGATCGTCTTCCTCGCGGCCGGCCTCGCCGCGCAGGCGGCGCAGTTCCTGGCCAATGCCGGCGTCGTGGATGTCCTCGGCAGTACGCTCTGGAACAGCTCCGGCGTGATCGCCGAGAACTCCTGGCCGGGCCGCGTCCTGCACGCCCTGGTCGGCTACACCGATCGTCCGACCGCTCTCCAGGGGCTGGTCTACGTCGCCACCATCGCGGTGATGGTCGGACTCATGCAGTGGAGCGCCGCCGACAAGCGCCGCGCGGTGCGGGCGGCGTAGCGGACCGGCCGGCGCGGGGACAGATCCGACACTGCGGCGTCGAGGTGCCGGGCCGCGTGGCGGCCCGGCTGCGCATCCCCGGCGCTGCGCGGCGGGGCCCGCCGCACCGTCCGTCGATGCGGCGGGTCGGTCGGCGGCCCTCAGGCCAGCACGGCCCACTTCGCCGGGTCGGCCGGCTTCTCCTTGTAGATCGCGCCGGCGAAGTCGACGTGCAGTTCCGTCGCCGCGCGGTCGCTCCGGCGTGCCAGCACCTCGAAATGCTTCGGCTTGCGGCGCGGCGCGTCCGCCACCGCCCACCCCGCCGCGGCCACCGCCGCCAGAGCGCGCGCGGGATCGGCCGGGACGTCCGTTGCCCCGCCCGGCCGCCCGGCGCCGGGCGCGTGGTGGGGCTTCCTGTGATGGATCTCCACCGCATCCCGGCCCTCCGCCGAGATCCGCGTGACCTTGATCTCCGACGGGCGACGCTCGCCCGTGAGGGTGACGTGCAGGCCGCTCGCGAGCGGGAAGGCTTCCGCACCCTTCGGGCCGAGATCGGCGAGGTGCGTCTCGCCGCCCGCCTCGACGGTGAAGCGATGGGCGAAGACGTGTCGAATCGTGCCCGAGAGGGCGGTGGTGTCGTGATGCGGCATGATTTTCTCCGTGGGGCGCCCAACCGCAGGCGCTATCGATATATCGAAATCGATCACGGAGCTTTCAAGCGGGCGATTGAAGCGGCCCGGTCACCTCGGCAGGCCCGGAGGTCCGGAGGGCCGCCCCTCAGGGGCCGGTCGCCACCGCCCGGGCCGGGTCGGCGCCCCATTCCGACCAGGAGCCGTCGTAGAGGCCCCGCGCCGGGCGGCCCATGGTCTCCAGCGCCAGCGCGATGATCGCCGCGGTCACGCCCGAGCCGCAGGTGGTCACGATCGGCCGGTCCGGATCGACGCCGTTCTCGGCGAAGACCGCCTTCAGCTCGTCGGGGCTCTTCATCCGGCCGTCGCGCTGGAGGGCCGCGTAGTGCAGGTTGCGCGCGCCGGGCATGTGCCCGGGCCTGACGCCGGGGCGGGGCTCCGGCTCCTCGCCGCGGAACCGCGTGCCCGAGCGGGCATCGACCACCTGCGCCGAGCCGGTGTCGAGGGCCCGGGCGACGTCGTTCGCGTCCGCCACGGCGCCGTGATCGAGGCGGGCGGTGAAGTGCCGGCGCTCGTGCGGGCGCGGCTCGCCCTCCTCGGTCGGGTAGCCGGCCGCCACCCAGGCCGGCAGGCCGCCGTCCAGCACCAGCGCGTCGCGCACCCCGAAGGCCTTGAGCATCCACCAGACCCGCGGGGCCGAGAACAGCCCCTGCCCGTCGTAGACAACGATCTGCATGCCGTCGCCGATCCCGAGCGCGCGCATCCGGGCCGCGAACACCTCGGGCCGCGGCAGCATGTGCGGCAGGCTCGACTCGGTGTCGCTCATGGCGTCGAGATCGAAGCGGCGGGCGCCGGGGATGTGGGCCGCGCGGAACTCGGCCTCGGGATCGCGGCCGGCGGCCGGGAGATACCACGAGGTGTCGAGCACGACGATGTCGGGGGCCGCGAGGCGGTCGTGCAGCCATTCGGGTGACACGAGGGGCGCATGGGCCATGGTCGGCGGATCCGGCACTGTTCGCGTTGCGGCGGGCTCACAGAACCACAGGTCGCACCGCGTTGCACGTCCGGGCCGCCGCGGGACGGCGGCGTTCGCGCGGATTCGTCAGTTGCGCCGGTGCTGGCCAATGCCAATCGAGCGCCAATCGAGCACGCGCGGGAACGGGGGAGCTACGCATCCCGCACCGTGGTCCGATGCATCCAGCGCAGGCTGGTCTTGTTTTAAAGAGCCGTAACCCCAGTTACGACACCATGATGACGCCAATCGCGTCGGCCGTCCGGCCGGCATCGTGTTGGCCGCCCCGGACGCCCCGCTTGCGGACGCGAGACGGGGACGTCGCCCGAACGAGATGCGTTCAAACCTTCCCTGTCTGCCCGGGCGCCCGACCCACCGTGCAGGATGCTTATTGAGCCGATCGATACCATGAATCAACTCGTCCGCATGTCCCAGATCGGCGACGCCGAGTCCGTCGAGGAGCCGTCGGCCGACCTGCGCGTGCCCTTCGCGCAGTCCGGCGCCTTCGTGTGCAAGTACATCATCGGCGAGCCGAACGACCGCGCCATCTGCTGCGGCGCCCCCGTGTCCGACGGCAAGAGCTGGTGCGCCTATCACCGCCGCATCGTGTTCGAGCCGACCCGGCCCGGCCGCATCCGGTGAGGCGGGACCTGTAACAGCCCCTGCCGCTGTCCCTCGCGCATCCCCCGGCGCGTTCCGGCCGTCACTGCGTCCGCATGATCTGGATGACCGCCGGGGTGATGATGACCACGAACAGCACCGGCAGGAAGAACAGGATCATCGGCACGGTGAGCTTCGGCGGCAGCCCGGCCGCCTTCTTCTCGGCCTCGTTCATGCGCATGTCGCGGCTCTCCTGGCTCAGCACGCGCAGCGCCTGGCCGACCGGCGTGCCGTAGCGCTCGGCCTGGATCAGCGCCGTCGCCACGGATTTCACCGGCTCGAGCCCGGTGCGCATCACGAGGTTCTCGTAGGCCTGGCGCCGGTCGGGCAGGAACGACATCTCGGCCGTCATCAGGGCGAGTTCCTCGGCCAGCACGACCGAGGACGTGGCGATCTCGGTGCTCACCTTCCGGAACGCGTTCTCGATCGCCATGCCGGATTCCACGCAGATCAGCGTCAGGTCGAGGGCGTCCGGCCACGCCTTGCGGATCTCGGTCTGGCGCTTCTTGGCCGTGTTCACCAGGAACAGCTCGGGCGCCTTGATGCCCATGTAGGCCGCGCCGATCACCAGCCCGAACCGCATCAGGTACGAGGCGTCGAGCACCTCCAGCACGAACAGGTAGAACAGGGCCGCGATCACCGCCGCGACCGGCACGACGAGACGGAAGAACAGGAACGCCGTCTCCGCCCCCTGGCCGCGGTAGCCCGCCTGCATCAGCTTGCGCTTGGCCGTTTCGGTGCCGAGCCAGCGGCGCAGCTGGTACTTCTCGACGACAGACTTCATGTAGGCCTTCGGCTCCGTGCGCAGCGTCGCCCGGTTGCCGGTCCGCTCCGCGCTCAGCCGCTCGCGCCGCCGGATCTGCTCGCGCTCGTCGCTGACGAGCTTCATCCGCTTGCCGAGCCGGTCGGTCTCCAGGAAGGGCTGCGCCACCGCGTAGGCGGTCGCGGCCGCCGCGATGGCGGTCAGGAACGTGCCCATGAAGCGGGGATCGAACAGCTTCTCGGCGATGGCGTCGATCATCGGGCGGGATCCGGCAGACGGCGCACCGCGCCTAGAACTCGAAGGCGATCATCTTCTTGATCGTGAAGATGCCGATGGACATCCAGATCGCCGCGCCGACCAGGGCGATCTTGCCCGTATCGGTGGTCCAGAGCAGCGAGATGTAGTCGGGGCTGGTGAGCGCGGTGATGCCCGCCACCGCGAAGGGCAGGCAGGCGATGATCGAGGCCGAGGCCTTGGCCTCCATGCTCATCGCCTGGACCTTGCCGCGCATCTTGGCGCGGTCGCGCAGCACCGTGGACAGGTTGTTCAGCGCCTCGGACAGGTTGCCGCCCGATTGCTGCTGGATGTTGATCACGATGGCGAAGAAGTTCACCTCGGCGGTGGGCACCCGCTCGAACAGGCGCGTGCAGGCCTCGCCGAGCGACAGGCCCATCGCCTGGGTCTCGACCACGGTCCGGAACTCGCTGCGCACCGGCTCCTCGGCCTCGCGCGAGACCATGCGGAAGCAGTCGCCCACCGGGATGCCGGTGCGGATGCCGCGGACCACCACGTCGACGGCGTTGGGCAGCTCCTTGTTGAACTTCGCGATGCGCTTGAGCCGCAGGTGGCGCAGCAGGTAGGCCGGCAGGCCGAAGCCGCCCGCGAAGGCGGCGCCGAGCGCCGCCAGGGCGTTGTCGGCGACGACGAAGAGCAGGAGCCCGAAGACGACGCCGCTCAGGGCCGAGACCCCGTAGAAGGTCTGCTTCGTCCAGCCGAGGCCGGCGCGGGCGAGCTTCAGCTCGACGCTGGCCTTCGAGGCGCCCTTGGCCTTCGCCTCGATCTCGCTCAGCGTCTTGGCGACCTGCTCGCGCCGGTTGACCGCGACGCCCCGGGTCGCCGCCCCCGAGGCGGAGACGCTGATCGTCTTCAGGCGCTTGCTGGCCCGGCGCTCGCCGCCGAGCAGGGGCAGGACCGCCACGTAGGCGACGGCGGCGACCGCGATGCCGACGAGGCCGGCGGCGATCGGCAGGTTGGAGGCGTCCGCCATCGGCTCAGCTCCGGTCGACGACCTCGGCGGCGTCGAGCGCCTCGCCGAGCCGCTGCTCCAGGCCGTAGTAGCGGGCGCGCTCCCAGAATTTCGGCCGGCCGACGCCGGTGGAGCGGTGGCGCCCGATCAGCTTGCCGTTCGCGTCCTCGCCGACGATGTCGTAGAGGAACACGTCCTGGGTCGTGATGACGTCGCCCTCCATGCCGAGCACCTCGGTGATGTGGGTGATGCGCCGGGAGCCGTCGCGCAGGCGCATCGCCTGGATCACGACGTCGATCGAGCCGCAGATCATCTCGCGCAGGGTCCGCGACGGCAGGGTGAAGCCGCCCATCGAGATCATCGATTCGATACGCGACAGGCACTCGCGCGGGCTGTTGGCGTGCAGCGTGCCCATCGAGCCGTCGTGGCCGGTGTTCATCGCCTGGAGCAGGTCGAACGCCTCCGGTCCGCGCACCTCGCCGACGATGATCCGCTCCGGACGCATGCGCAGGCAGTTCTTCACGAGGTCGCGCATGGTGACCTGCCCCTGGCCCTCCATGTTGGGCGGGCGCGTCTCCAGGCGCACGACGTGCGGCTGCTGGAGCTGGAGTTCCGCCGCGTCCTCGCAGGTGATGACCCGCTCGTCGTGCTCGATGAAGGCGGTGAGGCAGTTCAGCAGCGTGGTCTTGCCCGAGCCGGTGCCGCCCGAGATGACGACGTTGCAGCGCGACTGGCCGATGATCTTGAGAACCTCGGCGCCCTCGGGCGAGATCGCCCCGAAGCGCACGAGCTGCTCCAGCGTCAGCTTGTCCTTCTTGAACTTGCGGATCGTCAGCGCCGGGCCGTCGATGGCGAGCGGCGGCGCGATGACGTTGACGCGGGACCCGTCCGGCAGGCGGGCGTCGCAGATCGGCGAGGCGTCGTCGACGCGGCGGCCCACCTGGCTGACGATCCGCTGGCAGATGTTCATCAGCTGCTGGTTGTCGCGGAACCGGACGCTGGTCAGCTGGATCTTGCCGCCGACCTCGATGAAGGTCCGGTGGGCGCCGTTGACCATGATGTCGGCGATGTCGTCGCGGGCGAGCAGCGGCTCCAGCGGGCCGTAGCCCAGCACGTCGTTGCAGATGTCGTCGAGCAGTTCCTCCTGCTCGGAGATCGACAGGACGATGTTCTTGAGCCCGATGATCTCCGTGACGATGTCGCGGATCTCCTCGCGCGCGGTCTCGGCGTCGAGGCGCGAGAGCTGCGTCAGGTCGATCGCCTCGATGAGGGCGCCGAAGATCAGGCTCTTGGTGCGGTAGTAATCCTCCGAGCGCGCGGTCTCGACCACGACCGGGGCCGCCGGGGCCGGGCGCTGGGCCGGCGCGGGCGCCGGCGCGTCGCGCAGCACCGGCGTGGCCGGAGCCGGGGTCCGCATCTGCGGGATCGGCGGGGGCGCTGCCGACGCCCCGCCGGATTGTCGCCTACCGAACATGGGTCAGAGCCCCGACGCTGACCCGCGGAACCGGCCGGGTGAGGGATCGCGTCCGCATCAGGATGCCTTGCGGCCGGAAAGCTTGGCGAGCAGCGGCTCCAGCAGGCTCGGACGCCCCCGCCGGGTCTCGGGACGCCCGAGGGTGATGGCCGCCAGATCGTTGAACAGCTCCGCCACCTTCGAACCGGCCTGGATCTCGGCGATCATCTGTCCGTTGTTGGCCGCCGTGCCGAACAGGGTCGGCTCGAAGGGGATCGTCAGGGCCACCGGCGCCTCCAGGGCCTTGGCGAACTCGGCGGTGCCGATCTCGGGCCGCTTGGGGACGCCGACGCCGTTGAGCAGGATCCGGGGCGGCTGGTCGTTCGGGCGGCCGTGCTTGAGCGCGCCGAGGAGGTTCTTGGCGTTGCGCAGGCAGGCGAGGTCCGGCCCGGCGACGATCAGGATCTCGTCGGCCGCCGTCAGGACGCGCTTCGTCCACGCGTTCCACTGGTGGGGGATGTCGAGGACCACGCACGGCACGCTCGCCCGCATGTGCTCGATCAGGGTGTCGAAGGCCGGCTCGGACAGGTCGATGGTCCGGTCGAGGCTCGCCGGGGCCGAGAGCAGGCTCAGGTTGTCGCTGCACTTGGACAGCAGCCGCTCGACCAGGGCCGAATCCAGGCGCTCGGGGGCGAATACCGCCTCGGCGATGCCCTGCGGCGGGTCCTGGTTGAAGTTGAGCGAGGCGGTGCCGAAGGCGATGTCGAGATCGGCGATCACCGTCTGGACGCCCTGGCCCCGGGCCACCGACCACGCGAAATTGTGCGCCACGGTCGAGGCGCCGATGCCGCCCTTGACGCCGTAGACCGCCACGGTCCGGCCCACCGGCTTGACGCCCGGCGCCGTGAACAGGTCGGAGATCGCCGCGATGAGCGTCAGTGGCTCGACCGGGGCCATCAGGTAATCGGACACGCCGCGCTGGATCAGCTGCCGGTACAGCATCACGTCGTTGACGTGGCCGATCACCAGGACGCGGGTGCCCTCGTCGCAGACCTCGGCCAGGGCGTCGAGGCACTCGATCGGCCTCGAGCGCGCGCCCTGGATCTCGATGATGATGACGTTGGGCGTCGGCGCGTGCCGGTAGGCCTCGATCGCCGCGGCACCGCCGCCCATCCGGACCTTGACCTGCGCCTTCTGCATGCGCCGGTCGAGGGCCGCGCCCTCGATCATCGCCGCGGTCTCGCCGGTCTCGCAGAATGCCTGGATGGTGATCCGGGGCACCGGGGCGATCGTGCGCTCGGTCGTCTCGGACAGCTCTGCCATGACGGCGCTTTCGGGTTCGCGTGCGGGGCGCGGCGTTGCGGTCGGCGGCGGGGCTGCCCATCCCCGGCGCCGGCAGTCTCAGTTCGCGACCTGAGACTTCACGGCGGTCTGCCCATCTTGCCGCCATGTGGTTGACGGATCCTTGCCGTCCCGCAACTGGCCAATGTCCCGGACCCGCTTGACCGTGTCGATGCGGCCCTCGGGCCGGCCGCGCACGAGGTCGATCGGGTCGGCGACCTGGGCGGCCACGTTGGACTGCATGGCGCAGCCCAGGTTCCAGCTCGGCTGATTGCTGTAGTCGCTCGCGAAGCCGCGGGCTCCGAGGTCCTGGGGCCAGAGGCCGCAGGCGTCGGCAACCTTGGCCTGCATGCGCTGGAAGCTCAGCCGGATCGGCGAAGCGAGGGTCGGCGCGGCCACCGCGTAGCCGCTGACCGCGATCTCGCGGCCGTTGACGCCGTTCTGCGTGCCGAGCCGGCCGAGCACCGAAGCGGTCCGCTCCACGGCGACGACCTGGTCGGCCGGGACGCCCTGCGGCACCTGCATCAGCAGGCTTCCGCGGCCGTAGCGCCGGTATTCCAGCATGAAGGCGTCGACATCGTTGGCCTGGCGCGGGTCCAGATGACCCGTTCCGGTGGGGAACACGTCGAGGGTGCGATTCCCGTCGGTCAGGACGATCGGGTGGCGCGCGCGGTAATCCGTCACGTCGATGCCGCCCGTCGTGACGGGATCGGTCTTGCAGGCCGACGCGAGGGCGCCCAGTGCGCAGGCGGCGAGCACGCTCGCGGCGCGGCGGTGCGGGGCGGGCGTGTGACGTCCGGTCATGGGTCCGATCCTGAAGGCGCGGCGGGGCGCTACTCGACGATGAAGCCGACGCGGCCGCGGTAGGTGCGGCCGAGCGGCGCCGCGGCGGCCGCGCCGGGCGGGGCGACCTTGCCGTAGATGCGGTTGATCTGGCCGAGCAGCACGGTCTGGCCGTCGCTGGCATCGACGAAATTGTCGTCGGGCCGGCTGACCTGCTTCGGCTCCATCGGCCGGGCGATGTAGGGCGTGCACATGATCATCAGCTCGGTCTCCTGGCGCTGGTAGTCGCGGGAGCGGAACAGCGCGCCGAGGATCGGGAGGTTGATCAGGCCGGGCAGGCCGGCGATCGCCTGCTTGTTGAACTGCTGGATCAGGCCGGCGGTCATCATCACGCCGCCGGACGGCAGCTCGACGGTGGTCTCGGAGCGGCGCACCCGGGTGCCCGGCACCGCGACCGAGGTGTTGCCGACGACGTAGCTGAAGCTCTGCGTCGGATCGATCTCGGTCACGTCCGTGGCGACGCGGATCGAGATCCGGTTGTCGGCCAGCACCGTCGGGGTGAACGACAGGGCGACGCCGTAGGGCTTGTAGGTGATCCCGGGCGTGCAGGCGCCGTTGACCGCGCAGGTGGCCGAGGACGGGACCGCGAACTCGCCGCCGGCCAGGAACTTGGCGGCCTCGCCCGAGATGGCGGTGAGCGTCGGCTCGGCCAGGATGCGCGAGACGCCGGCCTGCTCGAACGCCTTCAGGGTCGCCTGGAGCGACAGGCCGCCCGCCTGAACGGAGGCCTGGATCTGGTTTCCGCTGGGCGTGTTCGGGTTGATCGTGAAGGGCAGGTTGTTGGTCAGGACGTTCGGGAGGTTCGCCGGCACCGACGCGGCGGCGGCGGTCCCGCTGTTCACGATCGTCTGCCCGACGGTCCCGACCGGGTTCAGCGCCGCCCAGTTGCCGGTCATGTTGATGCCGAACTGCTTCACGACGTTGCGGGACACCTCCACCACGGTGACGCGGAGCATCACCTGATCCTTGTTGCGGATCGTGAGGTTGTTGATCACCGCGCCCCGCGAACCGGCGGCGACGCCGCCACTCGCCGCCCCGGCCGGACCGGCGGCCCCGCCGCCGCCCAGGCCCACGAAGGCGTTGGCGATGTCGATCGCCTGCTGCGCGTCCGCCGAGGAGTTGACCGAGCCCGACAGGAGCACCGAGGCACCCGAGGAGCGCACGTCGAAGCGGCCGCCCGGGATGCTCTGGCTGAGCAGCTCGCGCAGGGTCCCGAGGTTGAGGTCCCGCGCCACCGTCACGTCGAGGGCGGCGATCTGGCGGCCCTCGGCATCCATGATGAAGATCGAGGTCGCGCCGTCGGCCATGCCGATCACGAAGACCTTGCGGGTCGAGCGGACCACGGCGTTGGCGACCGCGGGGTTGGCCACGAACACCTCCTTGGCGTCCCGCGGCAGGTCGACGATGACGGAGCGGCCGGCGGTCAGCTCGACCCGCCGGGTGGTGTTGGCCTCCGCGGCCCCGACCGTCAGGACCGGTGCGGGACCGAAGGTCTGGCGGTCCTGGGCGGAGGCCGGCCCGCTGAGGGCGGCCAGCAGGGCGAGGGCGCCGGCCGAGCGGCGGCGCGGGCCGCGGTCGGAGCGCCGCGGCGGGCGGGCGTCGGGCAGCGAAGCGGGCGGCGGAGCGATCATGGCGGTCACGGCGTCTGCTGCCGCGCGACGCCGAAGCGCACCACGGTCAGGGCGGGTTCGGGCATCTGCGCGGCGGACGCGTCGGCCAGCGGCGTGGCTTCGGGCGGCCGCCCGGCATCGGCGAGGCTGCGCAGGGAGAGGGTCAGGGCGCCGACCTTCTGGGCGAGGGCCAGGGTCTCGGCCTGCGCGGGCGTGACGGCCAGCGTCGCGGTCTCGCCGGTGACGACGTTGGTGCCGTTCTTCTCCTGGACCAGCTGACCGATCGCCAGGACGCGGATGTCGGTCAGGATGGTCTGGGAGAGCTGCACGTCGCTGTTGTTGGCCCGCGAGTTGGACTCGTCGCGGAAGGTGCGGATCACGTCGACGCGGTCGTTCGGCAGGATGAAGCCGCCGGCCGAGTTCGTGCCGCGGCTGTCGGTGACGATGGCGACCGCGCGCATGCCGGGCGGCAGGATCGCCGCCATGAACCCGCTCTCCGGCCGCACCAGCTTCTGCGCGCGGATCGGCTCGCCCGTCAGGAAGCCCGAGCGCACGGACGCGCCCACGGTCTCCTCGAGCGCCTTGGGGTTGATCTTGCGGGTCATGTAGCCGTTGGCCACGGCGCCGTCAGGCCAGGGTTGCCAGCGCAGGTCCGCGGCCCGGAGCACCTGACCCATGGGCATGTCGATGGCCGCCACGAGCACGTCGGTCGTCGGCTGCGGCGGCGCCTCGGCCTTCGGCGGTGGCGGCGGCGGCGGCGGGTCGCCGCCGCTCATCAGGAAGGCCGCCCCGGTCCCCGCCGCGAGGGCGATACCGAGGACGGCGAAACGGGCTGGGTTCATCGCATCGCCACGCGCCGGAGACGGCCGGATTGCCGTCCATGACCGGAACCTGCGCGGGGATTCGTGTAATTATGGTTAAGGTATTATAACCTCTGCCGTTGCCGCCGGTCCGGAAACGGGGCGATCGGAACCGCGTCACAATCCGCGGAAACCTTCAGCCTCCGCTCGACCTCGGCCGTGGCGCGGCGCCGGGTCGTCCCCTATCGTGCCGCCGGAACCGCCTCAGAAGCGGGCACTCGGGCGAACCGGGGGGAGACATGATCAGGACAATCGGCGGCGCGGTTGTGGCGGCCGCCCTCGCAGGGACCGCGCTCGGCTCCGCTCCGGCGGCCGCGCAGGGAAGCTTCTCCGACAACGCGATACGGATCGGCGTCCTCAACGACCAGTCCGGCCTCTACGCCGAGTACGGCGGCCAGGGCTCGGTCGAGGCCGCCCGGATGGCGGTGGAGGACATGGGCGGCAAGATCGGCAGCGTGCCGATCGAGATCCTCACGGCCGACCACCAGAACAAGCCCGACATCGCCTCGGCGATCGCCCGGCAATGGTACGATCGCGACGGCGTCGACGCGATCATGGAGCTGACCACCTCCTCGGTCGCGCTGGCGGTCCAGGGCCTGTCCAAGGAGAAGAAGAAGATCACCATCACCACCGGGGCGGCGACCAGCGACCTCACCGGCAAGGCCTGCACGCCATACGGCTACCACTGGGCCTTCGACACGCGGGCACTGGCGGTGGGCACCGGCGGCGCGCTGACCCGGGCGGGCGGCAACACGTGGTTCTTCCTCACGGCCGACTACGCATTCGGCTCGGCGCTGGAGGCCGACACCAGCAAGGTCGTGCTGGCCAACGGCGGCAAGGTGCTGGGCAGCGTCCGGCACCCGCTCTCGAACCAGGACTTCTCGTCCTTCCTGCTCCAGGCGCAGGGCTCGAAGGCCAAGGTGATCGGGCTCGCCAATGCCGGCCTCGACACCTCGAACGCGATCAAGCAGGCCGCGGAATACGGGATCGTGGACGGCGGCCAGAAGCTCGCGGCCCTGCTGTTCACCCTCTCGGAGGTGCACGGGCTCGGCCTCAAGGTCGCCCAGGGCCTGACGCTCACCGAGGGCTGGTACTGGGACGCCAACGACGAGACCCGCGCCTTCGGCCAGCGCTACATGAAGCGCACCGGCCGGATGCCCAACATGATCCAGGCCGGCACCTACTCGGCGGTCCTGTCCTACCTGAAGGCCGTCAAGGCGGCCGGCACCGACGAGACCGACGCGGTCAACGCCAAGCTCAAGGAGCTGCCGGTCGACGACGTCTTCGCCCATGGCGGCATCGTGCAGCCGAACGGCCGCATGGTCCACGACATGTACCTGTTCGAGGTGAAGAAGCCGGCCGAGTCGAAGGGTCCGTGGGACCTCTACAAGCTGATCTCGACCATTCCCGGCAAGGAGGCCTTCGCCACCGCGGCCGAGAGCGGCTGCCCGCTGACGGCGGCGAAGTAGGCCTCACCCCGTCATCGCGGGGGCAGCGCAGCGACCCGGGGCAGCGCGACATCTGTTCGCGTGGCGCTGCCCGCTTGCTTCCCTCCCCTCGCGAAGACGGCGGCCGGTCGAATGTCCCGTCTCGGGATCCGCTCTGCCCCGCGGGGTATCACCCCGCCCAGACGCGCCGGTACAGCGCCACGATCTCGTCGGCACTGGGCTCCACCGGGTTGTTGGCGGGCGAGCCGGAGGCCAGCGCCTGGGCCGCCATGGTGGGCAGCAGCGCCTCCCAGCGGGCCGGGTCGATGCCGTATTCCTGCGGTCCCGGCACGTCGAGGTCGTCGTTCAGCGCCTCGAGCTCGGCCACCAGGGCCGAGACCGCCGAGCGGTCGTCGGTGTCCGGGCCGGCGATCTTCATGGCGCGGGCGCAGGCGGCGTAGCGGTCGATGGCGGCCGGGGCCGAGAAGGCCGTCACCGCCGGCAGCAACATCGCGTTCGAGAGCCCGTGAGCCACGTGGAAATGGGCGCCGATCGGCCGGCTCATGCCGTGGACGAGCGCCACCGAGGCGTTCGAGAACGCGATGCCCGCCTGGGTGGCGCCGAGCATCATCGCCTCGCGCGCCGCCCGGTCGCCGGGATCGGTCCAGACCCGGCGCAGGTTCGGTGCGATCAGCCGCATGGCCTGCAGCGCCAGCCCGTCGGAGAACAGGTTGGACTTGCGCGAGACGTAGGCCTCGATCGCGTGGGTCAGGGCGTCGATGCCGGTATCGGCGGTGAGCCGCTTCGGCTTGGTCAGCGTCAGCTCGTAATCGACCAGCGCCGCCACCGGCAGGTAGGCGAGGCCGATGCAGAGCATCTTCTCGTCCGAGGCCTCGTCGGTCACGATGGTGAAGCGGGTCGCCTCCGAGCCGGTGCCGGCGGTGGTCGGGATCGCCACGATCGGCAGGCCGGGCTCGTCCTGCTGGCGCGGCGCCTTGTAGTCGCGCATGTGGCCGCCGTGGCGGGCCAGCACCGCCACCGCCTTGGCGGTGTCCATCGGGCTGCCGCCGCCGAAGCCGACCACGCAGTCGAAATCGCCCGCCTGGAGGGCGGCCAGCGCCGCCTCCACCGAGGCCACGGTCGGGTCCGGCACGGTCTCGGAGAAGATCGTGGCCTGCGCGCCCGCGCTTTTGAGACGCTCGAGCAGCGTGTCGGTGCGGCCGCTGCCGGCGAGGTAGGGATCGGTGACCACGAAGGGCCGCGACAGGCCGAGCTGGCCGAGCACCTCCGGCAGGAGCCGCGAGGCGCCGGCGCCGACGCGCATCAGCCGGGGCAGGGCGATCGAGGCGACCATACTCTTGCTTCTCCCACCCGGCGCCTCTGCTGGTGCGCCGGGACCGCGATCTTAGGACCTGCGCCCGCCGGGCGAAACTGCCGGCGCTTACATGGCCGGCCCGGCGAACAGGCCGGCGGCCGCCTCCACCTCGCCCGCGATGAACCCCGCCACCGCGCGGATATGGGCGGCCTTCCGGTGGTCCTCGTGGATGTGCATGTGGAACGAGCGCGTCAGTGACACCGCCCCGGGCAGCACCGGCACGAGCCCCGGATGGGCCGCCGCGATGAAGGCCGGCAGCACGCAGAGGCCGGCGCCGCCGAGCGTCGCGTGGACCTGCGCCAGGAGGTTGGTGGAGCGCAGCCGCGCGGAGACCGGCGGCCCCAGGGCGCCGAGATAGTTCAGCTCGCGCGTGAACAGCATGTCCTCGATGTAGCCGACGAAGGGGTGCCCCGAGAGGTCCCCGACCTCCGCGATCGGGCCGGCCTCCGCGAGGTAGGATTCGGCCGCGTAGACGAGCAGCCGGTAATCGGTGAGCCGGCGCGCCACCACCCGGGCCTGCTGCGGGCCGGAGAGGCTGATGACGATGTCGGCCTCGCGCTTCGACAGGCTGAAGATCCGGGCGGTCGCCATGATCTCGACCTCCAGTCCCGGATGGCGCGCGGTGAGCCGGTGCATCCGGGGGGCCAGGAACACGCTGCCGAACCCGTCCGGCGCGCCGATCCGCACCGTCCCCGAGACAGCCTGGGCGGCCTCCGTGGCGGCGCTGGCCGACAGGAACGCGCTCTCCATGGCCTCGGCGACGCCGAGCAGGTTCGCGCCGTCCTCGGTGAGCGCGTAGCCGAGGTTGCTGCGGTGGAACAGCCGGGCGCCGAGCCCTTCCTCCAGGGCGCGGATCCGGCGCCCGACCGTCGTGTGCTCGGTGCCGGTGCGGGCCCCGGCGGCGCTCAGCGTTCCGGTCCGCGCCACCGCGAGGAAGAAGCGGAGGTCGTCCCACTTGGGCCCCGTCCTGGCCATGATCGCACCCTCGCTGTGCATCGATGCACGACGGCTGTAAGCGCATCCGGCTTTATCGCTCAAACGATCCTGATAGGGTGCGCCAAAATCGAACGCCACATCACAGGGAGGCGCGCATGCGCACGATCGGACACTACATCGGCGGCCGGAACGTCGGCGGTGAGAGCGGGCGGTTCGCCGACGTGTTCCATCCCTCGACCGGCGAGGTCCAGGCCAAGGTCGCGCTGGCCAGCAAGGCCGAGATGCGCGCCGCCGTCGAGAACGCCAAGGCGGCCCAGCCGGCCTGGGCGGCGACCAACCCGCAGAAGCGCGCCCGGGTGATGATGCGCTTCCTCGAGCTGATCCGCGGCGAGAACGACGCGCTCGCCGAGCTGCTCGCCTCCGAGCACGGCAAGACCGTGCCGGACGCCAAGGGCGATATCCAGCGCGGCGTCGAGGTCGTGGAGTTCGCCTGCGGCATCCCGCACCTGCTCAAGGGCGAGTACACCGAAGGTGCCGGGCCCGGGATCGACGTCTACTCCCTGCGTCAGCCGCTCGGCGTCGTGGCGGGCATCACGCCGTTCAACTTCCCGGCCATGATCCCGCTGTGGAAATGCGCCCCGGCCATCGCCTGCGGCAACGCCTTCATCCTGAAGCCGTCCGAGCGCGACCCGAGCGTGCCGATCCGCATCGCCGAGATCTTCCTGGAGGCGGGCCTGCCGCCGGGGATCCTCAACGTCGTCAACGGCGACAAGGAGGCGGTCGACGCCATCCTCGACGACGAGGACATCAAGGCGGTGGGCTTCGTCGGCTCCTCGCACATCGCCGAGTACATCTACGTGCGCGCCGCCGAGACGGGCAAGCGCGCCCAGTGCTTCGGCGGCGCCAAGAACCACATGATCATCATGCCGGACGCCGACATGGGCCAGGCGGTCGACGCGCTGATCGGCGCCGGCTACGGCTCGGCCGGCGAGCGCTGCATGGCGATCTCGGTGGCGGTGCCGGTGGGCGAGCAGACCGCCGACCGCCTGATGGAGAAGCTGATCCCGCGGGTCGAGTCGCTCAAGATCGGGCCCTCGCACGACGGCTCGGCCGATTACGGCCCGCTGGTCACCCGGGAGGCCGTGCAGAAGGTCGCAAGCTACATCGACAAGGGCGTTGCCGAGGGCGCGCAGCTCGCCGTCGACGGCCGCGGCTTCAAGCTCCAGGGCTACGAGAACGGCTTCTACATGGGCGGCTCGCTGTTCGACCGCGTGACGCCCGACATGACGATCTACAAGGAGGAGATCTTCGGCCCCGTGCTCTCGGTGGTGCGGGCCAAGGATTACGAGGAGGCTTTGGCGCTGCCCTCGACCCACCAGTACGGCAACGGCGTGGCGATCTTCACCCAGGACGGCGACGCGGCCCGCGACTTCACCGCACGGGTCAACGTCGGCATGGTCGGCGTCAACGTGCCGATCCCGGTCCCGATCGCCTACCACACCTTCGGCGGCTGGAAGCGCTCGGGCTTCGGCGACCTGAACCAGCACGGGCCGGACTCGATCCGCTTCTACACCAAGACCAAGACCGTGACGCAGCGCTGGCCGAGCGGCATCAAGAGCGGGGCGGAATTCTCCATCCCGACGATGCGGTAGCGCCGCTTTTTCTCTCCTCCCCCCTTGTGGGGAGGAGCCGGAGGTGGGGGTGGTGCAGACGGCACCGGGACGTTCGATCCTGCACCACCCCCACCCCTGACCCCTCCCCACAAGGGGGGAGGGGAATGCGCCTGTTCTTCCAGGTGCATCCGTTCTGAACTGTTGGAGCCACGCCCATGAGTTTCGGGCTCGACGAGGACCGGACCGCGATCCGCGAGATGGCCCTCGGCTTCGCGGCCGAGCACATCGCGCCGCACGCCCTCGACTGGGACCGCGACAAGACCTTCCCGGTCGAGACCCTGCGGGAAGCGGCCGCCCTCGGCATGGCGGGCATCTACGTCCGCGAGGATGTCGGCGGGTCGGGCCTGTCGCGCCTCGACGCGACGCTGATCTTCGAGGCGCTGAGCACCGGCTGCCCGACCGTGGCGGCGTTCCTGTCGATCCACAACATGTGCGCCTGGATGATCGACGCCTACGGCGGCGACTATCAGCGCCGCCGCTGGCTGCCGTCGCTCATGGGCATGGAGCGGATCGCCAGCTACTGCCTCACCGAGCCGGGCTCGGGCTCCGACGCCGCGGCCCTCCGCACCCGCGCCGAGCGGGACGGCGACCATTACGTGCTCTCCGGCGAGAAGCAGTTCATCTCGGGCGCCGGGGCCAGCGACCTCTACGTCTGCATGGTCCGCACCGGCGAGGCCGGCCCGGCGGGGATCTCCGCGATCGTGGTCGAGAAGGGCACGCCCGGCCTGTCCTTCGGGGCCGACGAGCGCAAGATGGGCTGGAACGCCCAGCCGACCCGCGCGGTGCGCTTCGACGGCTGCCGGGTGCCGGTGGAGAACCGCCTCGGCGCCGAGGGCCAGGGCTTCAAGATCGCCATGAGCGGCCTCGACGGGGGCCGTCTCAACATCGCGGCCTGCTCGCTCGGCGGCGCGCAGGCGGCCCTCGACAGGGCGCTCGCCTACATGGGCGACCGCCGCGCCTTCGGGGCGCGGCTGACCGATTTCCAGGCGCTGCAGTTCCGGCTCGCCGACATGGCGACGAGCCTCGAGGTCTCGCGGACCTTCCTGCGCCACGCGGCCGCCGCGCTCGACGCCAAGGACCCGGCCGCGACCCAGCTCTGCGCCATGGCCAAGCGCCACGTCACCGACGCGGCCTTCGAGGTCGCCAACCAGGCGCTGCAGCTTCACGGCGGCTACGGCTACCTCGCCGAGTACGGCGTCGAGAAGATCGTCCGGGACCTGCGGGTCCACCAGATCCTGGAGGGCACGAACGAGATCATGCGGGTGATCATCGCCCGCGGGCTGACCGGGGGTCGCCGATGAGCGACGTCATCGTCGAGCGGGTCGGCGCGCTGGGCCGCCTGCGGCTCAACCGGCCGAAGGCCCTCAACGCCCTGACCCACGGCATGGTCGGCGAGATCGACCGGGCCCTCGACGGCTTCTCCGCCGATCCGGGCATCGCCGCGGTGCTGCTCACCGGCGAGGGCGAGCGCGGCCTGTGCGCCGGCGGCGACCTGCGCTCCCTCTACGACAGCCCCGACACCGCCTTCGCCGAGACCTTCTGGCGGGACGAGTACAGGCTCGATTCCCGCATCGCCGCCTACGGGAAGCCCTTCGTGGCGGTGATGGACGGTATCACCATGGGCGGCGGCGTCGGGCTCGCGGGCCACGCCGCGCACCGCATCGTCACCGAGCGCTCCCGCGTCGCCATGCCGGAAACCGGCATCGGCTACCTGCCGGATGTCGGCGGCACGTGGCTGCTGCCGCGCGCGCCCGGAGAGCTCGGCACCTATCTCGGCCTGACCGGCGAGCCGGTCGGCGCGGCCGACGCACTGCTCTGCAGCCTCGCGGACGCGATGGTGCCGTCCGCGGCTCTGCCGGATCTGATCGAGGCCCTCGCGGCTCTGGCGCCCGATGCCGGCGCGGAGGGCGTGCGGGACGCGATCGCGCGCCGTGCGCGGGATCCCGGCCCGGCGCCCCTGGCCGCGCGCCGCGCGGTGATCGACCGCTGCTTCGCCTTCGACATGGTCGACGAGATCCTGTCGGCCCTGGCGGCGAACGGCTCGGACTTCGCTGCCGCGACCCGGGCGACGCTCCTGAGCAAGGCGCCGTCGAGCCTCGTCCTGACGCTGTGCCTCCTGCGCCTCGGCCGCGGCGCGCCGAACCTGGAGGCCTGCCTGGAACGCGAGTTCCACGCCTCGCTGGCGCTGCTGGCGGAGGGCGACTTCCGCGAGGGCATCCGCGCCGCGGTGATCGACAAGGACAAGAGCCCGCGCTGGAACCCTCCGACCCTCGACGGGGTCGATCCGGCGCGGATCGCCCGCTGGCTGGAGAAGCGGGCGGAGCCAGTTTTCTCGGAATCGCGCACGGGGCCGGTTTGATGTGAGGGGCCTCGTCCCGGATCCCTGACGGTCGGCGCTTTCGGATCTTCACGGAAGCGCCGGTCCCCTCTCCCGTGCGGGAGAGGACAGGGTGAGGGCCCAGGTCTTTCCGGAGAAGGCGTATCCCTCACCCCGCCCCTCTCCCGCACGGGAGAGGGGTACGTCGAGCCCGTCATGGTTCGGCAGGGCTGGCCGTCGGGGCGGGAGGAGCGGGACACAAGACAGGGAGGGTTGGATGGCGCAGACCATCGGGTTCATCGGTCTCGGCAACATGGGCGGGCCCATGGCGGCCAACCTCGTGAAGGCGGGCCACACGGTGCGCGGCTTCGATCTCGTGCCGGCCTCGCTGGAGGCGGCGCGCGCCGGGGGCGTCGCGGTCGCGGGCTCGGCCCTTGAGGCGGCCGAAGGGGCAGACGTCGTCATCACCATGCTGCCCGCCGGCCGGCACGTGGTCGAGGTCTGGACGCAGCTCGCCGAGGCGCTGCCCGCCGGCACGCTGCTGATCGATTCCTCCACCGTCGACGTCGAGAGCGCCCGCAAGGCCCACGCCCTCGCGGAGGCGCGGGACTGCCTGTCGGTGGACGCGCCGGTCTCCGGCGGCACCGGCGGTGCCAAGGCCGGGACGCTGACCTTCATGGCCGGCGGCGCCGCGGCCGCCTTCGCCAAGGCCGAGCCGCTGCTGAAGGCGATGGGCAAGAACGTGTTCCATTGCGGCGATGCCGGGGCCGGGCAGGCGGCCAAGATCTGCAACAACATGATCCTCGGCATCTCGATGATCGGCGTCAGCGAGGCCTTCGCGCTCGGCGAGAAGCTCGGCCTGTCGCACCAGGCGCTCTACGACGTGGCCTCGGTCTCCTCGGGCCAGTGCTGGTCGCTGACAACCTACTGCCCGGTGCCGGGCCCGGTGCCGACCTCGCCGGCCAACACCGGCTACAAGCCGGGCTTCGCCGCCGCGCTGATGCTCAAGGACCTCCGGCTCGCCCAGGCCGCCGCCAACGCCGCGGGCGCGGCGACGCCGCTGGGCGCCGAGGCCGCGCAGATCTACGGTCTGTTCGAGGGCGCGGGCCACGGGGGAGAGGACTTTTCCGCCATCATCCGTATGCTCCGCGGGCAGGGAGGCGAGTCGTGAGCGACCCATACGAGACGATCCTGACGGAGACGCGCGGGCGCGTCCTGCTGATCACCCTCAACCGGCCGAAGGCGCTGAACGCCCTCAACGCGCAGCTCACCCGCGAGGTGATCCGGGCGGCGACCGAGGCGGATGCCGATCCGGGGATCGGCTGCATCGTCCTCACCGGCTCGGCCAAGGCCTTCGCGGCCGGCGCCGACATCAAGGAGATGCAGCACGCCACCTACGCGGAGATGTACGCCGGCGACCGGTTCGCCGACTGGGACCGCTTCGTCGCCGTGCGCAAGCCGATCATCGCCGCGGTGGCGGGCTACGCGCTGGGTGGCGGCTGCGAGCTCGCCATGATGTGCGACATCATCCTGGCGGCCGACACCGCGCAGTTCGGCCAGCCCGAGATCAAGCTCGGGGTGATGCCGGGGATCGGCGGCAGCCAGCGGCTGACCCGGTTCGTGGGCAAGGCCAAGGCCATGGAGATGTGCCTCACCGGCCGGATGATGGACGCCGCCGAGGCGGAGCGCGCCGGCCTCGTCTCGCGGGTGATCGCCGCCGACCAGCTCCTCGACGAGGCGCTGAAGGCGGCCGAGACCATCGCGTCGATGTCGCTGCCGATCGCCATGATGACCAAGGAGGCGGTCAACCGGTCCTATGAGACCACGCTGACCGAGGGGATCCGGTTCGAGCGGCGGGTCTTCCACGCGATGTTCGCCACCCAGGACCAGAAGGAGGGCATGGCCGCCTTCGTGGAGAAGCGGCCGCCCCGGTTCGAGAACACCTGAGGCCGCGGTCCGCCCCCGCCGATGGGGCGGCCCGCCAAGACCACAAGACGGGGAGGGAACGACCATGCCGAGCTTCCGGGAGGCCCGCGACCTTCTGCTGGCCCACCGCACCGACTACGCCGCCGCCGTCGCGGCCTTCGCGTGGCCGGACCCGGTGCCGTTCAACTGGGCGCTCGACTGGTTCGACGCCGTCCTCGCCGGCCCCGTGAGCCGCGACCGCGCCGCCCTGCGGATCGTCGAGGCCGGCAGCGGGGCCGAGCAGAGTCTCACCTTCGGCGAGCTCGCGGCACGGTCCAACCAGGTGGCCAACCACCTGCGGCAGCTCGGCCTGAGGCGCGGCGACCACCTGCTCCTGCTGCTCGGCAACGTGCCGGCCCTGTGGGAGACCATGCTGGCCGCGATGAAGCTCGGCGCCGTGGTCATCCCGGCGACCACGCTGCTCACCGCCGACGAGCTCGCCGACCGCCTCGCGCGCGGCCGCCCGCGGGCGATCGTGGCCGGGCCGGAGCAGATCGCGCGGTTCGCCGGCCTCGATACGGGCGGCGCCGTCCGCCTCGTCACCGGCGCTGCGACGGCGGGCTGGGCGGCCTACGACGATGCGTTCGGCGCGTCCGAGACCTTCGCGCCCGACGGGCCCACCGGCGCCGACGACCCGCTGCTCCTGTACTTCACCTCCGGCACCACGGCGAAGCCGAAGCTGGTGCGCCACAGCCACCGCTCCTACCCGGTGGGGGCGCTCTCGACGATGTACTGGCTCGGCCTCCAGCCGGGGGACGTGCACTGCAACGTCTCCTCGCCGGGCTGGGCGAAGCACGCGTGGTCCTCGTTCTTCGCGCCCTGGAACGCCGGGGCGACGATCCTAGTGATCAACCAGGCGCCGTTCAACGCGGCCGCGCTGCTGGCCCAGCTGGAGCGCACCGGCGCCACCACGCTCTGCGCGCCGCCGACCGTCTGGCGCATGATCATCCAGGAGGACCTGACCGGGAAGCGGCTCGCCCTGCGCGAGGTCTGCGCGGCCGGCGAGCCCCTGAACCCCGAGGTGATCGAGCGCGTGAAGACCGCCTGGGGGCTCACGATCCGCGACGGCTACGGCCAGACCGAGACCACCGCGCTCATGGCCAACACGCCGGGGCAGCCGGTGGTGCCGGGCGCCCTGGGCCGGCCCCTCCCGGGCTACCGGGTGCGCGTCCTCGACCTCGACGGCCAGCCGGCGGCGGAGGGCGAGGTCTGCCTCGAGCTCGGGCCCCACAGGCCCGCCGGCCTGATGCAGGGCTACGACGACGGCCAGGGCCGCCTGTCCGGTGCGGACGGCGACCTCTACCACACCGGCGACGTCGCCTTCGTGGACGCTCAGGGCTGCTACACGTTCGTGGGCCGCGCCGACGACGTGTTCAAGTCGTCGGGCTACCGGATCAGCCCCTTCGAGCTGGAGAGCGTGCTGATCGAGCACCCGGCCGTGGCCGAGGCGGCGGTGGTGCCGGTGCCCGACCCGATGCGTCACACCATCCCGAAGGCCTACGTCTCCCTGGTCGCCGGAGCCAGCCCGGGGCCCGAGACGGCGCTCGACATCTTCCGCTTCACGAACGCCCGCCTCGCGACCTTCAAGCGCCTGCGCGGGCTCGAGTTCGTCACCGACCTGCCCAAGACGATCTCGGGCAAGATCCGGCGGGTGCAGCTCCGCCGCCTGGAGCACGAGGGCATCACGGAGGACCCGCACCGGGGCCGCGCCTACACGCAGGCGGATTTCCCGGAGCTGAGGGGCGAGGCCGAGCGCAAGCTGGACCAGACGGCGGGCTGAGCGTTTCCGCCCCGTCATCGCGGGCGCAGCGAGGCGACCCAGGGCGGCGCGACATCGGTCGGCGTGGCCCACGTGGCGCAGTCCCGGACGGCTTCGCGTCGTCCGGAAAGACGGCGGCGTACCTGAAGGCTCGGGTCTACAGGTGACGAACCCTCAAGGTTTCCGTTTCCCGAAGCCGAAGCCGCCGATTTACAGGGGTTCTCAAGTCTCCCGTCGACGCTGTCGCGCGTGACCGGGCCCGCACCGGCGAATCGGTAAAATTGCGCGCATCCGCTTCAGCGCCGCGGAGGCTCTGCGGCGCAATCCTGTCCTCAACAACGGGGACGGGTTCGATGGGCGCGGGGCTTCTCAGGACGGTTCGGGGGATGCTGGTCGGGGCGGCGACGCTGCTCGGCCTCGCCGCTCCGGCTCAGGCGCAGACGCTGGCGAGCCTGCCCGCGGACGTGGGCGCCCAGATCCTGGGCGACGCCAAGCCGATCGCGGCGTGGGTGACGTTCTGCCAGACCTACGCGGCGGAGTGCGCGCTGGACCGGGGCGAGCCGGCCCGGATCAGCCTGACGCCCGCGACCTGGGCGACGATCGTGTCG
>NZ_JBKFAV010000278.1:0-255 GCF_053345825.1 Methylobacterium sp. C33D | reverse complement strand
GCAAGCCCGCCACCGGGCGGATCACCCTGACGGCCGAGCATGCCGGCGCCCAGGTGCTGGTGAGCGTGCGCGACGACGGCGCCGGGCTCGACGCGGCGCGCATCCGCGCCAAGGCCGAGGAGCGGGGACTGTGCGCGCCGGGCGCGGTGCTGACCGACCAGCAGATCTACCAGTTCCTGTTCGCGCCGGGTTTCTCGACCGCGGCGACGATCTCGGCGCTGTCGGGGCGCGGGGTCGGCATGGACGTGGTCAAGA
>NZ_JBKFAV010000277.1:0-255 GCF_053345825.1 Methylobacterium sp. C33D | reverse complement strand
TGGTCAGCCAGGCGAAGTCGATCGCCAGCCAGGCGCTCTCGACCCAGCTCTCCACCACCGGCACCGCCGCCAACGCCTACAGCGCCAGCACCGCCTCCCAGACGGTCCTGCTGACCATCAACGGCACTTCGGTCTCCGCCACGGTCGCCGCCTCCTCGAGCATCAGCGCCACCGTCGCGGCCCTGAACTCGGCGGTCAGCTCGGCCTCGACCTCGTCCAGCGGCTCCTTCGGCGCCGGCGCGATCTTCTCGGTCG
>NZ_JBKFAV010000276.1:0-255 GCF_053345825.1 Methylobacterium sp. C33D | reverse complement strand
AGTAGGAGCCGAACTTGTAGTTCAGGCCGGCGCGGACGACGGCGAACTCGTCGGAGCGGCGTCCGATGCCGCTGTAGACGACCGGGAAGTTGTTGGCGGCGTTGATGACGAACGCGCCCTGGTTGCGGGTGTTGCGGTCGAGGTTGACGTACAGGCCTTCGACCTTGAGCGTCACGGCCGAGGAGCGGAAGAAGTTCAGGAACGAGTCGGTGGGCAGGGCGTACTCGATGCCGCCGCCGACGGCCCAGCCGGTGC
>NZ_JBKFAV010000275.1:0-255 GCF_053345825.1 Methylobacterium sp. C33D | reverse complement strand
GCGCCATGTCGGCCTACCTCGCCCGTCTGGCCTCGGGCGGCGCCTACCAGTCCCTGCGCGAGACCGCCAAGCAGCTCGGCAAGCTCCTGCCGAAGGCGCTCTACCAGCGCGCGGCCGCGGCCGAGGAATACGCCCGCTCGCTGGTGGTCGGCGGCGGCACCATGTTCGAGGAGATGGGCTTCCACTACGTCGGCCCCGTGGACGGGCACAACCTCGACCACCTGCTGCCGGTCCTGAAGAACGTCCGCGACGCCG
>NZ_JBKFAV010000274.1:0-255 GCF_053345825.1 Methylobacterium sp. C33D | reverse complement strand
GCGCCATGTCGGCCTACCTCGCCCGTCTGGCCTCGGGCGGCGCCTACCAGTCCCTGCGCGAGACCGCCAAGCAGCTCGGCAAGCTCCTGCCGAAGGCGCTCTACCAGCGCGCGGCCGCGGCCGAGGAGTACGCCCGCTCGCTGGTGGTCGGCGGCGGCACCATGTTCGAGGAGATGGGCTTCCACTACGTCGGCCCCGTGGACGGGCACAACCTCGACCACCTGCTGCCGGTCCTGAAGAACGTCCGCGACGCCG
>NZ_JBKFAV010000273.1:0-255 GCF_053345825.1 Methylobacterium sp. C33D | reverse complement strand
ACATCCCGATCACCAAGGGCTCGGCGCTGATGGCGCTGGAGGACAAGGAGCCGAAGATCGGCAAGGAGGCGGTGCTGGCGCTGATGGCGACCGTGGACGCCTACATCCCGCAGCCGGAGCGCCCGATCGACATGCCGTTCCTGATGCCGATCGAGGACGTGTTCTCGATCTCGGGCCGCGGCACGGTGGTGACGGGCCGCGTCGAGCGCGGCATCGTGAAGGTGGGCGAGGAAGTCGAGATCGTCGGCATCCGGG
>NZ_JBKFAV010000272.1:0-255 GCF_053345825.1 Methylobacterium sp. C33D | reverse complement strand
AGAGCGGCGCCAACCTCGACTGCCTGGTCTCGGCCGAGCGCATCGAGATCAACGAGGCGGCCTTCGTGCTGATGGTCCTGCAGGACATCACCGAGCGCAAGCACACCGAGCGGGAGCTGTTCGACGCCATCGAGACGGTGATGGCCGACACGTCGTGGTTCAGCCGCGGGCTGATCGAGAAGCTGGCGAACCTGCGCCGCCCGGGCCGGGAGGCGGGCGACGCGTCGGCGCCGAACCTGACGGTGCGCGAGCGGC
>NZ_JBKFAV010000271.1:0-255 GCF_053345825.1 Methylobacterium sp. C33D | reverse complement strand
ACATCCCGATCACCAAGGGCTCGGCGCTGATGGCGCTGGAGGACAAGGAGCCGAAGATCGGCAAGGAGGCGGTGCTGGCGCTGATGGCGACCGTGGACGCCTACATCCCGCAGCCGGAGCGCCCGATTGACATGCCGTTCCTGATGCCGATCGAGGACGTGTTCTCGATCTCGGGCCGCGGCACGGTGGTGACGGGCCGCGTCGAGCGCGGCATCGTGAAGGTGGGCGAGGAAGTCGAGATCGTCGGCATCCGGG
>NZ_JBKFAV010000270.1:0-255 GCF_053345825.1 Methylobacterium sp. C33D | reverse complement strand
TGTCGGTCCATCACTGGACCGACAACCTGTTCTCGTTCCGCACGACGCGGGATCCGGCGTTCCGGTTCCGCAACGGCGAGTTCACCATGATCGGCCTGGAGGTCGAGGGCCGGCCGCTGCTGCGCGCGTACTCGGTGGTCTCGGCCAACTACGAGGAGGAGCTGGAGTTCTTCTCGATCAAGGTCCAGGACGGCCCGCTGACCTCGAAGCTGCAGCACCTGAAGGTCGGCGACCCGATCATCGTCGGCAAGAAGC
>NZ_JBKFAV010000269.1:0-255 GCF_053345825.1 Methylobacterium sp. C33D | reverse complement strand
ACTACCAGGCCTCGACCTCGGAGATGTTCGGCCTGATCCAGGAGGCCGAGCAGAGCGAGTCGACGCCGTTCTACCCGCGCTCGCCCTACGGCGTGGCCAAGCTGTACGCGCACTGGATGACGATCAATTACCGCGAGAGCTTCGGGCTGCACGCGTCGAACGGGATCCTGTTCAACCACGAGAGCCCGCTGCGCGGCGTCGAGTTCGTCACCCGCAAGGTGACCGACGCGGTGGCGCGGATCAAGCTCGGGAAGC